>JAIYEB010000283.1 GCA_027487195.1 Hyphomicrobiales bacterium
ACGTTCTTTGGCGTTCTGCAGGTCGAGCGCAACGTGATGTTCATGATCCTGACGCTGATCGTGCTTGTGGCTGCGTTCAACATCATTTCCGGGCTCGTGATGCTCGTCAAAGACAAATCCTCGGATATTGCCATCCTGAGAACCATGGGCGCGACGCGCGGTGCCATTCTCAGGGTGTTCATCATGACAGGGGCTGCGATTGGTGTTGCCGGAACGCTTGGCGGCATGCTGCTTGGCGTGCTCGTTTGCACCTATATCGAGGAAATCCGGCAGTTCTTCTCGGCCCTCACGCAGACAGACCTGTTCCCGGCGGAGTTCTATTTCCTGTCAAGGCTGCCGGCTGTCATGGATCCCCGCGACGTCATGACCGTTGTTGGCCTGGCGCTCGTGCTCTCGCTGCTTGCAACGATCTATCCCGCCTGGAAAGCAGCCAAGCTCGATCCGGTCGAGGCGCTGCGCTATGAGTGACGCTGTCCTGACGCTCAGCGCGATCAAGCGCGGATATCGCGAAGGGCCCGCGCGCGTTGAAGTTCTCAAGGGCGCTGATCTAAGCATCAATCGCGGAGAAATGGTCGCGCTTGTTGCGCCTTCAGGCGCTGGCAAGTCGACGCTGCTTCACGTTGCCGGTCTGCTGGAAAAGCCTGACGCCGGCGATGTGCACATTGAAGGAAAACTGCTCGGCGACATTGATGAGGCCGGACGCACAGCGTTGCGCCGTTCAACCATTGGCTTCATCTACCAGTTCCACCACCTGTTGCCCGAGTTCACCGCGCTTGAAAACGTCGTCATGCCCCAGCTGATACGGGGCTTTTCAAAGCGGGAAGCCGAGGTGCGCGGGCGCGAGCTTCTCGGCGTTCTCGGCCTCGAGCCAAGGCTCAACCACAGGCCAGCGGAACTTTCTGGCGGCGAACAGCAGCGTGTTGCGATTGCGCGCGCCCTTGCCAACGGGCCGGCGTTGCTTCTGGCCGATGAGCCGACCGGAAACCTTGATCCCAAAACATCTGACACGGTCTTTTCTGCGCTGAGTGCGCTTGTGCGGGGTGCCGGTGTCGGCGCGCTCGTCGCAACCCACAATCTCGAACTCGCCGGTCGGATGGACCGACGCGTCACCATCGTTGATGGTCTCGTCGTCCCGCTTTGATAGAGAGGGCTTTCGCAAGGAACGCCTATGGATCGACGGTGGCGAAGGACAACCTCCGCGCATCACTGAGCGCGATGAAATCGATCAGCCCTTGCCAAACTCTTCCATGATCGAAGCTGCGTACTTGATGCCACGGATATAGTCGGCCACCACGACATTCTCGTCGGGTGCATGCATGTTCGCGCCGGGATTGGCAAAACCCGTGAGCACGCATGGGATCCAGACGTGACGCAGGATGGTGCCTTCAGCCGACACGCCGTTCACGATCGGAACCTTGCCCCAGACATCTGTCGCGGCCTTGATGACAGCCTGAGCCATGCTTTCACGCACGGAAATCTTGTAGGGCGGCTCGGCATTGGTGCGCGCATGCACTTCGATATGGCCAAAGCCGTGCTTTGCGAGATGGGCTTTCAGCTTCTGGACGGCGGTTGATGGGTCCATGTTCGGGATCAGGCGGAAGTCCATCTTCACCCTGGCTTCATTCGGCACGATCGTTTTCATGCCCTTGCCCGTGTAGCCCGAAATCAAACCCTGAATGTTGGCTGTCGGCTCATAGGTCCGGGCATAATGCACATCGACGCCATCGCGCCCGAGTGCAAACTGCTCAATGCCCCATTCGTCCTTCATGGCCTGAAGGTCGACGCGCCGGGTCTTTTCCTCAAGCTCCTCGCGGTCGTCTGCATCGAGCTGGTAGATGCCGTCGTTCCAGCCCTCGATCAGGATGCGACGCTTGTCGTCCATGATCGTGTTGAGCGCACGAACGATGTCCCACGCAGGGCTTGGCAGCAGGGGGAAGTTGAGTGAATGGATGTCGGCATTGGCGCCCTTGGCAACAAGCTCGACAAAAAGCACGGACTTCAGCCCGAGATCGACATCAGGCAGCCGTGTGGCTGTATCGACCGGGCCATCAAGGCAATGCATGCCATCGGCTTCGAGGAGCTGCGGGTTCTTTTCAACCCAGGGGCCGAGATGGATCGATCCGATCTCTTCCTCGCCCTCGATAATGAACTTCAGATTGACCGGGAGCTCGCCGCGCACTGCCAGGAACGCTTTTGCGGCCTTGTTGAATGCCAGAATGCCGGACTTGTTGTCGGTTGAGCCGCGCCCATAGAGCACGCCATCGACAATGGCGCCGGACCAGGGCCCACCATGCGACCAGGCTTCGATCGGTTCCGGCGGTTGAACGTCGTAGTGCGAATAGCACAGCATGGTCTTGTTCGACCGGGGCGTCGTCATGTGGCCAACGATAATGGGTGGCCCGCCGTCAAGCTCATGGAGATGCGCATCGAGCCCATCGACATGCATCTGCCGCAACACGATATCCGCGCATTCGCGCAAGCCGATCCCCTGGGCTGAAATGCTGGGCTGGCGCACGAGCTCCTGCAGGTCGCGAATGGCTTCCTCCGCGTGCGCGTCGATCCAGTCATGGATGGCTTTGATATCAGTCATGCTTGTCCCCAACGTCATCCCATGGCCTTCAGGCGTGGATCGAGAAAGTCGCGCAGCCAGTCGCCGAGGATGTTGAACGACAGCACCGTGAGCATGATGGCAATGCCGGGGAAGATCGCGAGCCACCAGCGCCCGGCCAGCAATTGCTCGCGGCTTTCAGCCAGCATGCCGCCCCATGTCGGCACCGTTGGCGGCACGCCAAGGCCGAGGAACGACAGGGCTGCCTCGGCAAGGATCACGCTTGCCACATTGAACGACGCAATCACGGTGAGCGGCGCCAGAATATTGGGCAGGATGGTTCCGAACAGAATAGTTGAGGTCTTCGCGCCAAGTGCGCGTGCGGCCTCAACATATTCCTTTTCGCGCTGCGCAATTGTCTGCGCCCGGGCAATCCTTGCATAGGTCACCCATTGGGCAATCCCGAGGATCAGGATCAGGTTCCACAGCCCAGGGCCAAGAACGATCAGGAACATGATCGCGAGCAGCACAAAGGGAAAGGCGAGCTGGATATCGGCGATGCGCATGATGATGTCATCAAGACGCCCGCCGAAGTAGCCCGCGACAAGACCGAGAAAGATCCCAAGCGTGCCGCCAATCAGCACGGCGGTCAGGCCGACGAGGATCGAAACCCGTGCACCATGAATGACGCGCGACAGCACGTCGCGACCAAGCGCATCAGTGCCCAGAAGGTTTGTGATCTCGCCCTGGCGGTTGACCGTCATGGGCGGCTGCAGACGCGTCATGATGTTCTGGCGATTGGGATCGCGCGGCGCAACCGAGGGGCCAATGGCGGCTGCAATGCTGACCACCAGAAGAATCAACAGGGCAACGAGCGGCCATTTCGCGCGCCACAGGCTCTTTACCGCGCGCCGCGCAGTGGTGCGCCACGTCGCGGTTTGGCCAAGCGCCTCCTGATCGTCTTCAAGAAGCGGCGGCAGGGCATTGGGTGCGGAGACGGTCATCGCGTCACCCGAGCCTGATGCGCGGATCAAGTCGCGCATAGATCAGATCGACGACGAGGTTCAGCAGTACGAAAACCACCGCAAAGACAA
>JAIYEB010000091.1 GCA_027487195.1 Hyphomicrobiales bacterium
CTGCTGCAGATCACGCGCAATGGCGGCTTTGCCGATGACCGCGTTCGGCTTGCAGCCCACCACGCCATCAACAAGGATGCGCTCAACCGGGCGCTTTTTGGCGGCGCTGCAACGCCAATCTCCGTCCCTGCCGCCCACAATACGCCCGGTTATCCGACCGGGTTTGTGTTCCCCTTCTCCGAGGAGCGCGCTGTCGCCTTGTTGCGCGAAATGGGTCACGGACCGCAAAACCCGATTGCCATCAAGTTCGGGACCACAAACGGCGTGTTTCCAAACGACTTCGAGGTGGCACGCGCGATTGGCCAGATGTGGCGCAGGGTCGGCATCAATGCCGAGATCGAAACGCTTGAGCCTTCGACCTATCAGGAACGGCTCAGGGCGCGGACCTTGCCTGAAGCAACCCTCTTCTCATGGGGCAACGCGACAGGCGATCCGGAAATGTATGGCGGGTATCTGCTTGATCCGGATTCGATCTTCTCGGCGTTCAAGCACGATGATCTGAGACCGGTGATCCAGCCCCTCCTGAAGGAACCAGATCAGGAAAAGCGCATGGAGGGCTATCGCGTAGCACACCGCTTCGCTGTGGAACGTGGCTTCTCGATTCCGCTCTATCAGACGGTCAAGACCATCGTTCATCAAAACCAGGTCCGGATCACCAAGTACGACAATGGCTGGACCCTGCCGCAAAGCTATACGATTGCGACGGGCTGATCGGTTGCTGGCCCCTCAAGCCCCCCTCACCGCGCGCACTGCGCAACGTGAGGGGGCATCAGGCTCTTTTGAGGTGGCGCGGTGACGCTTCTCGCGCTGCGCCTTCTGGCATCGCGCGCGCTGCTTGCCGTGCCGATCCTGATCGCCGTTTCGATCCTTGTCTTCGTCATTTTGCGCCTGCTGCCGGCAGACCCCATTGCCATGTCGCTCCCGCCAGGGGCGAATGCTGCTGACTATGAGCGGCTCAAGGCCGACTTCGGGCTCGATCGTTCGCTGCCCGAGCAATATGTGCGCTGGGCAGCCAAGCTTTTGACCGGAGACTTTGGTGGATCGATCTATTTTCGCCGCCCGGCCATCGATCTTGTCGCACGCGCGCTGCCGGCAACGCTTGAACTGATCACATTCGCCCTTGCTCTTGGCCTTGGCATCGGGATCGGCGGCGGTCTCCTGATGTATCTCTGGCGCGACGGCCCCGGCGAGACCGTGCTTGATGGTTCAACGACAGTGATGATGTCGATCCCGGAATTTCTCTGGGCAATCCTGTTCATCCTGGGCTTTGGCGTGCTCATGCCCATTCTGCCCTTCTTTGGCAGGATCGACCCGGGACTTGCCTCGCCGCCGATCTATTCGGGCTTCTTGCTGATCGACAGTGTTCTGGCCGGGCGTTTCGACGTCTTGCGCAGCGCGTTGACCCACATGGTGTTGCCAGCCGTTGCGTTGTCTATTGGCATCGCGCCCCTTGTCATGCGGGTCCTGCGGGCATCCCTCCATGAGGCGATGCTGGATGATTATGTCACCCAGGCCCGGCTCAGGGGCCAGTCGGAAGCCTCGGTTCTGGTCCGCCATGCCCTGCGCAATGCAGCCTTGCCAACCATCAGCCTGATCGGCGTCCAGAGCGGGTTCCTGTTTGGCGGAACGGTTCTGGTCGAATTGATCTTTGCCTATCCCGGTCTCGGCCAGCTCATGGTCGACGCCGTGCGAAACCATGATCTGCCGGTCATTCAACTCGTCGGCCTTGTCTATTGCGCGCTTGTCTTGATCATCAATGCGCTGGTCGATGTTGTGACACTCGCCATCAATCCCCGCCTCAGGCAGATCGCGTCATGAGCCCGCGCACGAAGGCAGCCCTTGCGAGGTGCATGAAGAGCCCGTCTGTCATCGTTGGCGGCTTCATCATCATCAGCTTTGCCTTTGCTGCTCTGTTTGCGCCCTGGCTCGCGCCCCATGACCCGCAGGAACAGGACCTGCTGGCAACACTCCTGCCGCCGGCTTTCATGCATGGTGGCGATCCACGCTATGTCTTTGGAACCGACACGCTCGGTCGCTGCATCCTCTCGCGGCTGCTCCATGGCGCACGCGTGGCGCTCGGTGTTGCAGCACTTGCGGCCACCGGTGCCTGCGTGCTCGGGACATCGCTTGCGCTCCTTGCTGGCTATGTCGGCGGCTGGGTTGATTGGGTGATTTCAAGGCTTGTTGATATCTGGATGGCGTTTCCGCCCGTTGTGCTGGCGCTGATCCTGCTGGTTGGTCTTGGCGCAGGTGTCGACAAGGTCATTCTCGCGATCATCCTGATCGACTGGACCCGGTTTTGCCGCGTCATCCGCGCCGAGGTTCTGGTCGTGTCGCGCCGCGACTATGTTGCGGCGGCGCGTCTGCAGGGGTTCAGCCATATGGCAACTGTGGCAAAGGAGGTATTTCCTGCGGTTTTGCCGCTTATGCTGACGCTTTTGTCGATCGAAATGGGAATTGCCGTGATCGTTGAGGCGATCATGTCCTTTGTTGGCATGTCGGTTCAGGCGGACATGCCGGCATGGGGGGTGATGATTGCCGATGCGCGCCAAACCATGGTGCCGGCACCCTTTGGCGTCCTCGTTCCTGTCGCTGCGATCTTCCTGACAGTCCTTGCGTTCAATCTGCTGGGCGATGGGTTACGGCGCGCGCTTGATCCTCGCCTCGTGACCACACGGGTTGCGCTGTGAGCGTTGTCCTTGAGGTTCGCGACCTGACTGTCTCCGCTGCCCTTGGCGGCGCGCATGTCGATGTCTTGCGGGACCTGTCATTCTCACTTCAGCAGGGACAGGTCCTGGGGCTCGTCGGCGAGTCCGGTGCTGGCAAAAGCATGCTTGGCCGCGTGATTTCAGGAACGCTTCCATCTAACTTTAGGATTAGCGGTGGAAGCGTTGATTTCAAAGGACAAAACCTTGCATCCATTGCGCCGCAGGCTCGCCGCGCCTTGCTCGGCGATCGGATTACCTTCATCCCGCAGGAGCCCTTGAGCGCGCTCAATCCGGTCCGCAGAATTGAAAGCCAATTCAGCGAACACTGGACCCGGTTGGGTGTTGCCAAGGACGAACATCGTGATCGCACCACAGCCGCCTTGGCTGCAGTCAGACTTCGCGAGCCCCAGAGCCTGTTGCAGCGCTACCCGTTTGAGCTATCCGGCGGCATGTGTCAGCGCGTGCTGATTGCCATGGCTTTCGCCAGCAAGCCAACCTTGATCGTCGCCGATGAGCCCACGACAGCGCTCGATGTCTCGACCCAGGCGACGGTTGTGCGCCTTATCCGGGATCTGCAGGAACAGGAAGGCACAGCCCTGATCTTCATCACGCACGATCTGAGGCTTGCGGCTCGCGTCGCCGACCGGATTGGCGTTCTCTATGCCGGCGATCTCGTCGAGACCGGGCCTGCGAAACAGGTGATGACCGCAGCGTCCCACCCCTATACCCGCACGCTCCACGCCGCGAACCCCGCGCTTGATGGCGAGCGGCTGCGCCTCATGACACTACCGGACCAGATGCCGGGCCTGTCGGCTTTTGGAAGTCTCCCCGGTTGCCGCTTCAAGCCGCGTTGCCCGAATGGCAGTTCAGGTTGCGAAGGACGGCCATTGGAAAGGACTTGCGGCCCGGATCATTTTGTCAGGGCTTCAGAAGCGTGTCAGATCCATCGCCCTGCGGATACCGCTCTTGAACCCATCATTGCGCCAAAGCCCGGGGCCGTTGTTCTGGAAGTCTCCAAGGCCGCAAAGCACTATCAGCCCCCGCGTCCGCTTTTTGGCCAGAAGCCAGCGCGGATCGAGGCTGTGAGGTCGGC
>JAIYEB010000440.1 GCA_027487195.1 Hyphomicrobiales bacterium
CATGGCGGCGTCATTGCGCTCATGGGCGATGATCATACCGCCGAGAGCTCAACCACCGCCCACCAGTCGGAGTTTCATCTCCTCGACGCGATGATGCCAATTCTTGCACCCGCCGGCGTGCAGGAAATTCTCGACTACGGGCTGCATGGCTTTGCTCTGTCGCGATTTGCGGGTCTGTGGGTTGGCCTGAAGTGCCTCAAGGACACGGTTGAATCGACCGCATCGGTCGATGGCTCGCTGGACCGGGTCACGACCCTCATCCCTCAGGATTTTGCAATGCCACCGGGCGGGCTCAACATCCGCCCGCGCGACAACATCCTGGAGCAGGAAGCGCGCCTTCATGATCACAAGCGCGCAGCCGCTGTCGCCTATCTGCGGGTCAACAAGCTCGACAAGCTGGTGTTTTCCGGCGGAAAGGCTCCCAAGATCGGCGTGATAACGCTTGGCAAGAGCTACCTCGACGTACGCCAGGCACTCGATGAGCTGGGCGTTGACGAGGTCAAGGCCGCCAATCTTGGCCTGCGCCTGCTGAAGATCGCTGCGCCCTGGCCAATCGTGCCCGAAACCATCACCGAGTTTGCGCGCGGCCTTGAGATGATCATCGTGGTCGAGGAAAAGCGCGCGCTCCTGGAAGTTCAGGTCCGCGAGGAACTCTACGGCAAGAACGCCCCGATCCTTGTTGGAAAGCGCGATGAGGCCGGCAATTGGCTGTTTCCGGTCAAGGGCGCCCTTGATCCGAACATGATCGCAATCGGTCTTGGCGAGCGGCTCTTGCGATACGCTCCCGACGCTGAGGTCGCCCGGCGGCTCGACACCATCAAGGCCTTTGAAAGCCGGCGCGCGGCGCAGACAGATGTGGCGACACGCACGCCGTACTTCTGCTCGGGCTGCCCGCACAACTCGTCAACAATCGTGCCTGAAGGCCATCGCGCCTACGCCGGCATCGGCTGCCATTACATGGTCCAGTGGATGGACCGCGAGACGGAAGGCTTCACCCAGATGGGTGGCGAAGGCGCCAACTGGATTGGCGAGGCGCGGTTCTCAAAGCGCGGCCATGTTTTCCAGAATCTGGGCGATGGCACCTACAATCATTCCGGCTACCTGGCGGTACGCGCGGCAAAGGCCTCCGGCGTCAACATCACCTACAAGATCCTCTACAATGATGCCGTTGCCATGACCGGCGGCCAGCGTCACGAAGGCGGCCTGACCGTTGACATGATCGCCCACCAGATGCGGGCGGAAGGGATCGAACGCATTGCGATCGTCTCGGATGAACCCTTCAAATACGATAGCGGGATCGCCTGGCCGGCCGGCACGACCTTCAATCATCGCACCGAGCTCAATACCGTTCAGCGTGAGCTGGCGGACATCGAAGGTGTCAGTGTCCTGATCTTCGACCAGACCTGCGCCGCGGAAAAGCGGCGGCGGCGGAAGAAGGGCGAATTCCCCGATCCCGACAAGCGCACCGTCATCAATGAGCTGGTGTGTGAGGGCTGCGGCGATTGCGGCAAGAAATCCAACTGCGTGTCGATCCAGCCGCTTGAGACCGAGTTTGGTCGCAAGCGCGTCATCGACCAGTCCAGCTGCAACAAGGACTTTTCGTGCCAGGAAGGCTTTTGCCCATCCTTTGTCACGGTGCACGGCGCAACGGTTCGCAAGGCAACCTCCGTTGCCGGCACAAAAGCTGACGATGGCTTCCCGGCGCTGCCCGAGCCCGTCTTGAAGGCGCTGACCGGCTCCTACGGCATCCTCGTCACCGGGATTGGTGGCACCGGCGTCGTTACGATTGGCCAGATCATCGGCATGGCAGCCCATGTCGAGGGCAAGGGCTGCGGCGTCATTGATATGGCCGGCCTCGCGCAGAAGGGCGGCGCCGTCTATGTCCACGTCCGCATTGCCGAAACGCCGGAGCTCATCCAGGCGATCCGCGTTCCCGCAGGCGGGGCGGAACTGGTGCTTGGCGGCGACTTCATGGTCACGGGCTCTGCCAAGGTGCTGGCCGCGATCAAGCCAGGGGTGACCACCGTTGTGGTCAACACCGATGAAACGATGCCGGGCGATTTTGCCCGCAACGCCGACTATTCGCTGCCAAGCGAGCGCCTGAAGCGCAAGCTGCGGAGCGAGACGGAAGGTGGCGTCCAGTTCGTGCCGGCAACGGCCTGGGCGACCGCGCTTTTCGGTAATTCGATCGCAACGAACATGTTCCTGATGGGCTACGCTTGGCAGCTTGGCGCCATCCCGCTGTCCGAGGCCGCACTTCTCGAGGCAATCAAGCTCAACGGCGAGGCTGTGGGCATGAACCAGTCAGCCTTCCTTTGGGGTCGGCGCGCTGCGGTTCACCCCGAGCGGATCGCAGCCCTTGTCGAGGCCAAGCAGCCAAAGACCGAGGCACGACGCCTGTCAGACACGTTTGCCGAGAGCGTAGAGCGGCGTGTCACGTTCCTCACATCCTATCAGGATAGCGCCTATGGCGAGCGCTATGCCGCAGCCGTGCAGCGTATTGCAGCCCTTGAAGCAGCCCGCACACCGGGCAAGACAGCGCTTGCAGAAGCTGTCGCTCGCTACCTGTTCAAGCTCATGGCCTACAAGGATGAGTATGAGGTTGCGCGCCTTTACGCCGACCCTGCCTTCAAGGCGCAGCTTGAAGC
>JAIYEB010000382.1 GCA_027487195.1 Hyphomicrobiales bacterium
GTGATCGCCATGTTTCTTCCCTCCTTCTTCACCGGTCAGTTGATCCAACGCTATGGCGTGAACAAGATCATCGGGCTCGGGATGATCATCCTCGCGCTTTGTGCGGTTGTCGCCATGTCGGGCATCAGCATTGCGCATTTCTGGATTGCGCTTGTCCTGCTCGGAGTTGGCTGGAATTTTGCCTACATTGGCGCAACGACCATGGTCAGCGGGCTTCATACGCCGTCAGAGCGCGGCAAGGTCCAGGGCCTGAACGACAGTCTGGTTTTTGGCCTTGTATCGCTGGCGTCGCTTGCCGCGGGCATTCTTCAGAATACTGCGGGATGGACGTTGCTCAACGCCATGGTGTTGCCTTTGGTCGCTCTGGCGCTCCTGTCGTTGTTCTGGCTGTCACGCCAACCGCGGCTGGCTTCCGGCTGAGCGCCTCATCTCGGGGCGAATTGGCGTGGAACAGCTGCGCGCCCGCGCGGCTCATGGACAGACTGGCAGAGCGCACGCGCCGGCGTTTACCATTTCCACACCAAACATTGCACTTCGTCACCGTATTTGGCACAAGCCACTGGACTCCGGTTGGCGTGGGCCACGGGGGAACCGCGCAAAGAGCCGTCACGGCCGCCGGTTTCGGACCCGCGCCTCGCACTTTTGAGGGGAAGACCCAATGACTATGGCCTTATGGCTTATTCTCGCCTGCGGTGTCGCGGCGATCATCTATGGCATCATCACCATTCAGGCAGTGATGCGCTCAGACGCGGGTTCGCCGCGCATGCAGGAAATCGCAGCGGCCATTCAGGAAGGCGCCAGCGCCTATCTGCGTCGCCAGTACATCACCATTGCCGTTGTAGGCGTGGTCATTTTCGCCCTGGCCTGGGTGCTGCTCGGTCGCTGGTCGGCGTTCGGCTTCCTGATCGGCTCCGTGCTCTCGGGCGCTGCTGGTTTCATCGGCATGCACGTCTCGGTCCGCGCCAACGTGCGCACGGCCCAGGCAGCCTCGCAGTCGCTCGCTGGCGGCCTTGATATCGCCTTCAAGTCCGGTGCGGTCACGGGCATGCTCGTTGCCGGCCTCGCGCTCCTGGGTGTTGCGGCCTACTTCATGCTGCTCCTCAACCTCGGCTTTGCTGCACAGAGCCGCACGGTCATCGACGCGCTTGTGTCGCTCGGCTTTGGCGCCTCGCTGATTTCAATCTTTGCGCGTCTTGGCGGCGGCATCTTCACCAAGGGTGCGGATGTGGGCGCCGATCTCGTCGGCAAGGTGGAAGCAGGCATTCCCGAAGATGACCCGCGCAACCCCGCAACGATTGCCGACAACGTCGGTGACAACGTTGGTGATTGCGCCGGCATGGCAGCCGATCTGTTCGAAACCTACGCGGTGACTGCGGTCGCCACCAT
This sequence comes from Hyphomicrobiales bacterium, assembly GCA_027487195.1. GTDB lineage: Bacteria > Pseudomonadota > Alphaproteobacteria > Rhizobiales > UBA4765 > JAIYEB01. The sequence goes on from JAIYEB010000382.1 coordinate 1,387, forward strand.
GGTTCTGGGCGCGATCTTCTTTGTGGCCCAGCCGGCGGCCCTGATGGCCTCGATGGTCTATCCGCTGGCGATCTGCGCCGTGTGCATCCTGACCTCGATTGCCGGCACCTACTTCGTGAAGCTCGGTGCCGACAACTCGATCATGGGCGCGCTCTACAAGGGCCTGATCGCCACTGGCGTCCTGTCCGTGTTTGGCCTGGCGCTTGCCACCCATTTCGTCACGGGCTGGGGTTCGATTGGTACGGTTCAGGGCCTGAGCATCACGGGGACGAACCTGTTCCTGTGCGGTCTCGTCGGTCTTGCCGTAACAGGCCTGATCGTCTGGATCACCGAGTACTACACCGGCATCGGCTATCGTCCGGTGACGTCGATCAGCCAGGCCTCGGTGACGGGCCATGGCACGAACGTGATCCAGGGCCTCGCTGTCTCGCTTGAATCGACCGCGCTTCCCACCATCGTGATCGTCGCCGGCATCATCGCCACCTTCTCGCTGGGTGGCCTGTACGGCACTGCGATTGCTGCAACCACCATGCTCGGCCTTGCCGGCATGATCGTCGCGCTCGACGCTTTTGGCCCTGTCACCGACAACGCCGGTGGCATTGCCGAAATGGCGGGCCTGCCCAAGGAAGTGCGCAAGTCGACCGATGCGCTCGACGCTGTCGGCAACACCACGAAGGCTGTTACCAAGGGCTATGCCATTGGTTCGGCTGGTCTTGGTGCGCTCGTCCTGTTCGCTGCCTACTCCTATGACCTGCAGTACTTCATGGCAGAGGCGAACAAGGCCGGCTCAACGAGCTATGGCTACTTCAAGGGCCTGACATCGATCGACTTCTCGCTGTCAAACCCCTACGTCGTGGTTGGCCTTCTGCTCGGTGGTCTCGTGCCATTCCTGTTTGGCGGCATCGCCATGACAGCGGTTGGCCGCGCTGCCGGCTCGGTCGTTGTTGAAGTCCGTCGCCAGTTCAAGGAAATGCCCGGCATCATGCAGGGCACGCAGAAGCCGGACTATGGTCGCGCCGTGGACATGCTGACGAAGTCGGCGATCCGCGAAATGATCGTTCCTTCGCTTCTGCCCGTGCTGGCGCCGATCGTGACCTTCCTCCTCGTGCTGCTGATTGCTGGCAAGGCCCAGGCCTTTGCAGCCGTTGGTGCCATGTTGCTCGGTGTGATCGTGACCGGCCTGTTCGTGGCCATCTCGATGACGTCCGGCGGTGGCGCATGGGACAACGCCAAGAAGTCGTTTGAAGATGGCTTTGTCGACAGCGATGGCGTCAAGCACTTCAAGGGTTCGGATGCGCACAAGGCTTCCGTCACCGGCGACACTGTCGGCGACCCCTACAAGGACACGGCAGGACCTGCCGTGAACCCGGCGATCAAGATCACCAACATCGTGGCGCTCCTGCTGCTTGCGGTGCTGGCGAACTTCAGCTGAACCGGGGCTAGACCCTAAACGCAAAACCCCGCCGGGCGACCGGCGGGGTTTTTGTGTTGGGTTCCAGATGAGGCGATGACAATCAGCCGGGCACGGCGAACACATCGACATGGCCAACCATCATCGAAGCGCCTGCGGAAAGCTTTGACAGCCGCCGCGTGAGCCAGCGGTCAATCTCAAGGCCCGGGACATCACCAAGCTCGTGGGCGGCGAAGGCCCAGCCCTTCAGGATCTCGGTCTGCATGGCGATATCTGAGGCTGAGAGCACCCAATCGGACTGGCCGGACACCACGCGAAACCCGGCAGCTTCAAAAGCGCGGATTGTGGCCTCAGCTGCCGTTGGTCCAAGCGCTGGCCCAAGCCCCTTGTCACGACGCTGATGGCGATTGACGCCAGCAACGATGACTTCATCAAACATGTCCTCAGGGCTCATGGACGCGCGCCCATCATAGGACAGCGCCGCATAGACCGGCAGCGATCGCGCCTTCAGGGTTGCCACAAAACGCGCAAGCCAGGCCTCGCCCACAAGGTCGAGAAAGGCCGAGGTCGAGACGAGATCGCAGACATCGCCATAGGCACTGGCAAGATCGTGATCGAGATCAACCTCAGCCGTATCGGTCACGACATCCGGTTCCAGCGCCTTTGCAACAGCCAGGAGCTTTGGATCATTATCGACCAGACGCCACGACCGCGCGGACGGCAGGACCGGCCGAACGGCGCGGATGGTCGATCCCGCACCGCAGGCAAGATCGGTCACGCGGACAAGATCGCGCCCGGCAAAGTGTGCAGCGACCGCCGCCAGCACGTCGGAGTTGCGCGCGCTGTGATCGGCGGGTTCACGCAGGCGTAGCCAGTCGGCAGAAAAGCTCATGTCAGGCTCCTGACAAGGTCGGCAATCTTCCTGGCGCTAGCATCCCAGGTGGGCAAATCCTTGGCGCCTTCGCGTGCAGCCGTCGCCATGCCTGCGCGCATGTCAGGGTCGGCGACCAAAGCCTCAAGCGCATTGGCCAGCGCGCCCGTGTCGCCAGGCGCAACCAGAAGACCTGCCGCCTTGGGCACGGTCTGCACGGTTGCACCGCCCGTTGTGCCGACGACCGGCAGGCCGCGCGCAATCGCCTCGGCATAGGCCATGCCATAGCCTTCATAATCCGACGCGGAGACGAAGGCATCGGCCATGTCGTAAAGCGCTTCGAGGACGGTCCGCTCGACGGAGCCGGCCAGCAGGATCTTCTTTTGCAGCCCCTCCGCCGCAATGCGCTCGCGCAAGCGCGTGACGGTCTCGGGCGAGCGATCAAGCGCACCGACGATTGTGAGACGCCACGATGTCGCGTCGATCATCGCGAGAGCTGCGACGAGGGCCTCGAAATTCTTGCGTGGCGTAATCGCCCCAACCGACAGGAGCGACACGACAATGTCACCGGATCCCTCGGCAAAGGCGGCCTTGTCGGTGCCGGGCTCCGCAATGGTGATACGCTCGCGCTGAACGCCGTAGTCGGCAAGAACGACATCGGATGTCATGGACGAGGTGACGATCACGGCGCGCGCAAACGACAGCGCCGCCGTCTCGCTCATCACGAGCACCTTCTTCTCCGTGTCTTCAAGACCGGATTCAAGCGCCAGCGGGTGGTGCACCAGCGCGATCAGCGGGTTGGTCTTTGAAAGCGCGGCAGCTGCTGCCGGCAATACGCCAAGCGCCAGCCCGTCAACAATCACTGGAACTCCCTTGGGCAGGCTTGTGAGCGCAGCTGTTGCGGTTGCGCGCACGCCAGCCGTGGGCTTTGGAAAGCCTTCGCCAAGGTTCAGCACCGAAACATCGAGGCCTGACTTTTTCAGCTCCTCGATGATGCGGCGATCATAGATGAAGCCGCCCGTCAGGGTCTCGAGACTGCCGGGGACTGCAAAGATCAGGTCAGGCAATGTCTGCCTCGTACCATGCCCGCGCCACATCGGATTCGTGCAGCGTCACGCGGATGGCTTTCAGCTCCTTGCCCGGACGGCCGAGCCCATTGGCCTTTGCGGCCTTGGCAAGACCATCAAAGATGTGGCGCGTCAGGAACTCGGTTGTGGTGTTCATGCCCTTGAAGGCCGGCACCGCATCGAGATTTTGAAACCGCAGCGGAGCCAGGATTTCGCTCAAGACATCATGCGCCCGGCCAATGTCGATGACGATCCCGTTGGCATCGAGGGTTGGCGCAATGAAGCAGGCATCGACGACAAAGGTCGCGCCATGGAGCGCCTGGGCGGGGCCGAAGACCTCGCCACGAAATGAGTGGGCAATCATGATCCGGTCGCGGACTTCAACAGCGTGCACGGTTAGCTCCGATCAGTAACGGATGAGTTGGCAGAGGGCAGCGGCGCCAGGCGCCAGAACGTCCGGGAGCCGTGCCGGAAGTTCATAGAAATCGCAAGGGGCCTGTAGCAACACATCAAGGGCAGGATCATCCAGAAGCGCAATCGCGGCAGCCTTGCGGCGCGCGTAATCCCAGCGCGGGCGTCGCGACGTCGCGACCTGGCCAACCTGAGAGGAAATCAGCCTGAGCCGTCCGGCATGATACTGGGCGCCGAGCGCGACCGGGACCGTCCCCGCGCCATACCAGGACAGATCGAGCACCGTCGCCTCGTTGCCAGCGCATGACAGCGCGGTCGACAGTCCCGCGCCGGTTGCACTGGCGTGAATGACAATGTCAGCGCCGGTGGGTGCCTTGTCGGGCAGCGCAAAGGCAACGCCCAGCGCCTTGGCAAGGGCTTCCTTCATCGGATCAATATCAACAAGCGTCACGTCAGCGCCGGGCAACCGGCCGGCAAGGCGCGCTGAAAGGGCACCCACAACACCTGCACCGACGACGACGATCCGGTCAGCCGGCCCGGCACCGGCATCCCAAAGCCCGTTCAAGGCGGTTTCCATGTTAGCCGTCAGCACAGCCCGCCTTGGATCAAGCCCGTGCGGAAGCACAGTCACAGCGCTTTCTTCCACATCGAACACATCCTGATGGGGATGGAGCACGAAGACATTGTGCCCGACGAGCGCCGCAACGCCTGCTTCCACGCGACCGACCATGGAGTAGCCGTATTTGACAGGAAAGGGGAACGTGCCTGCCATGTGTGGGCAGCGCATGCGCTCCTGCTCGGTTTCGGGCACGCGGCCGGCGAAGACAAGGCTTTCCGTTCCCCGGCTCAAGCCGCTATAGAGTGCCCGTATCCTGACGTGCCCGTGCGCGACAGTCTCAGGCAAAGGTTCGGCCCGGATTTCGGCTGCGCCTGCCGCGACAGTCCACATGGCACGTGCCGTCAACATCGTCATGTTCACTCCATTTGTCCCTGGTCCCATGAACCCTGATCTGACCCGCTCGACAAGCCTGATCCGTGATGCGCGCGCCGAGATTGTGTGGCTGCGCCGACTGATGTTCTGGACGCTCGTCACCTTCACGTTCCTTGGCACGATGTGGCTTGCTGTCGCCGCGCTGTCCCCGCTCGATGTCCTCGACATCCTCATGCTGGCGCTGTTTGCGGTGACGCTTCCCTGGAACGTCATCGGGTTCTGGAATGCGTTCATCGGCTTCCTGATCATGCGGTTCGCGCGCGACCCGGTCGGTCTCGTGACGCCTGTTGCGCTCGATGTGCGCGGTGATGAGCCGATCAACAGCTCCACCGCCATCCTGCTCACGATCCGAAACGAACATCCGGACCGGGTGTTTCGAAACCTCGAGCGGATGATAGAGGGTCTGATCGAGCGTGGCGTTGCCCATCATTTCCACGCCTATCTCCTGTCGGACACAAACCGCGACGACATCGCCCACGAGGAAGAGCTGGGCTATGGCGACCTGAAGGCGCGCTATGCCGGCCGGATGGACATTACCTACCGCCGCCGCACCTCAAATGAGGGGTTCAAGGCCGGCAATGTCCGCGAGTTTCTGGTCACCCATGGCTGGCGCCATGAGTTTGCCCTGACGCTCGATGCGGACTCGATCATGTCGGCCGACGCGATCCTGCGCCTCGTGCGCACAATCCAGGCCGATGACAAGCTCGGGCTCGTCCAAAGTCTTGTGGTGGGGCTGCCCTCGACCAGCCTGTTTGCCCGGGTATTCCAGTTCGGCATGCGCCTTGGCATGCGCTCCTACACGATCGGCAGCGCATGGTGGCAGGCGGACTGCGGTCCCTACTGGGGCCACAACGCCATTGTGCGCATTGCGCCGTTCCGCGATCACGGGGTGCTGCCGCCGATCCCAGGCCAAGGACCTTTGTCCGGCCCGATCTTGAGCCACGATCAGGTTGAGGCCGTGTTGATCCGTAAAGCAGGCTATGAGGTCCGTGCGCTGCCGGTCGAGGATGGCAGCTGGGAAGAAAACCCGACAACATTCCCGGAATTCTTCAAGCGCGACCTGAGATGGTGCCAGGGCAACATGCAGTACCTCGCCCTTCTGGGCATGGACGGCATCAAGCCCGTGTCGCGCTACCAGTTCGTGTTTGCGATCATCATGTTTCTGGGCTCGCCGGCCTGGTTTCTGCTCTATGTCCTCGCCTTTGCCCGTCTTGGGCTTTCGGCTGATCCGTCGTTGCTGTTCAACGCCGGCGCATCATGGGCCTTGTTCTGGTTCCTCGTGCTGCTGATCTACGCGCCAAAGCTTGCAACCGTCCTCGATGTCCTGACCAATGAAACGCGCGTGCGCTCGTTTGGTGGCCGCGGTCTGTTTCTCAGAAGCCTTGCAGCCGAAATCGTATTCACGCTCATGGTGATCCCGGTCATGGTCATTGGCCATACGCGGTTTCTTTTCGGCCTTGCCATTGGAAAGCCGGGTGTCGGCTGGAACGCCCAGCTTAGGGACGATATGTCGGTACCCTGGGGGGAAGCCGCAAAGGCGTTTGCCATGCCTACCCTTGTCGGGGCGGTTGGCGTTTTGTGGCTCCTGATCACCGTTCCAGGCGTTCTGCCCTATGCTCTGCCGAGCCTCCTGGCCCTGCTGCTGCCGATCCCGATTGCGGTGTGGTCGTCCGATCCGCAAGCAGGTCGATGGGCGGCTAGAACCGGACTTGGACGATTGCCGGAAGAGGTCGATCCTCCAGCCGATTTTGCCAGCATGGATATCGAAGCCATCAAGCTTGCGCGCGGTCAGTCGTGAGTGTGATTGGTCCGGTCACGCGTGGCGTCTCGCGATCGCTGCGGATCTACTATGGCGACCAGGCGCGCGATGAGGCGATGGATCGGTTGCACGCCGGCTTTGTCAGCGCTGGGGATCTCGTTTTCGATGTTGGCAGCCATGTCGGCGACCGGATCGGGTCGTTTCGCAGGCTCGGTGCGCGGGTTGTCGGCGTTGAGCCACAGCCGCCGCTCTATCGCGCGCTTCGTCTGCTCTATGGCAAGGATAAGGATGTTGCGCTCGAGCCGGTCGCGGTCGGCGGCGCACCGGGCGAGACACTGTTTCATCTGAACATCGATAACCCCACGGTTTCCACAGCATCCGACGCCTTTCTCGCTGCGGCCAACGGCGCGCCGGGATGGGAGGGGCAGGCGTGGACCAGGAGCCTGTCTGTCAGAGTCGACACGCTGGACAATCTGATGGTGCGCCATGGCCGCCCGCGCTTCATGAAGATTGACGTGGAAGGCTATGAGGCCGTTGCGCTTCAGGGCCTGAGTGGCCGCGTGCCTGCCCTGTCCTTTGAATTCACGACAATCCAGCGCGATGTCGCGCTCGAGTGCCTTGATCGCCTCGAAGCGCTTGGCTATCGCCGCTTCAAGGCAGCCCTTGGTGAAAGCCAGAGGTTCGAACAGGCCGATCCGGTTCTGCCCGACGCCATGCGCGCATGGCTCAAGGGGTTACCCCATGCTGCAAACTCCGGCGACATCTATGCGCTTGATGGCTGATCGGCTTTCAGCGCTGAGTGGGCGCTATGACGTGCTGTTTTGTGACATCTGGGGCGTCCTCCATGGCGGCGGCGCAGCCTTTCCGGCGGCTGTGCAAGCGCTGCAACGCTTCAGGGCCGGGGGTGGCACTGTCGTGATGGTGTCGAATTCGCCGCGCCCGGGCGAACCACTCGCGCGCCAGCTCCTGACCATCTACCGCACGCCGAGGGATGCATTCGATGCGGTCATCTCGGCAGGCGATGTCATGGTCGATGCACTGCGCACACGGCCAGGCCGCTGGCACCTTGAAGGCCCTTCGAGCGATCTCGGGATTTTCGATGGGCTCGACGTTGAGTTCGGGCCAGTTGAAGGCGCACGCGGGGTTGTCATGACCCAACTCAAGGACGGGCTGACAGAAACCGGCATGTCCTATCTGCCGCTGTTGCGCCAGATGAAGGCTGCGGGACAGGTGTTTGTCTGCGGCAATGCCGACCGCATCGTTGAACATGGGGGCAAGCGCTACGTTTGCCCCGGAGCCGTTGCGGATGAGTATCAGGCAATCGGTGGCGAGGTCGTCTGGTGTGGAAAGCCCACGCAGCCAATCTACGATCTGGCCTTTCGCAAGGTGCCATCAACCCCGCGCGCGCGCATCCTTGCGATCGGGGATGGCTTGATGACAGACATTGCAGGCGCAAGCACCGCCGGAATCGACGTCATGTTCATCACCGGTGGCATTCATGGCGATGAGCTGGACGAGGCCGGGACGGCAAGAATTGCCACCCTCAACCCTCACATGGTTGGGCTCGCAGATCACCTCGCCTGGTAGGCAGGGCTGAAATTGCGCGAAAAGAGTATGTAAGAGCTACTACTTATCTAAAGTCAGCTCATCGCAACTCACTGTTAAATATGACATATTCCAACACCCCCCGGATTTGGCAGCATTGATCCGCCTTGCACAATGGTGCGTATCTTCCATGAAATCGGCTAAACGCCCTCACTATTCGCCCGGTCCGCAAGGACCGTCCAGCGCCGCCCGGATGACGACGGATGAGCAAGATTGTGAAACCAGAGACAAGCGGGATTGAAGAAATGCTGGCGGCCTATGTCGCTGGCCGGCTCTCAGCGCCGCTCAACGCGCTGTTTGCAGCGCATCTTGAGCTGTCGCCGGTCAACCGCCACTACGTGCGTGCGCTTGAAGCCGCAGCAGGTGCTGCCCTTGTTGATGGGCCGCTGGCCCCGATCACTCGTCGCGATGCCAAACTTGCCGCCATTTTCGCGCTTGATGCAGTGCCTGCCCGCCCGCGTGTTGTCATGCCCGAGACGCCGGATCTGCTGCCGCGCGCGCTCAAGCGTTTTCTTGGTCGGGGTCTCAACGACATTTCCTGGAAGCGCGCTCTTCCGGGCGTGAAGGAATACAAGATCATGGAAGGCGAGCAAGGCGACGTTTCGTTGTTCTGGATTGGTGCGGGCAAGAAGATGCCAACCCATACCCATGAAGGCAGCGAAGTGACCCTTGTGATCCAGGGCGGGTTCACGGACGTCATTGGCCATTACGGCGTGGGTGACGTTGCCATTGCCGATCAGGACGTTGATCACCGTCCTGTTGCGGACGACGATGGCGAGGATTGCATTTGCTTTGCCGTCGCTGACGCGCCCCTCGTTCTGACCGGGGCCTTTGGCCGCTGGGTCGAGCCCTTCCGCAAACACTAGTGCGCGTTTCAGATTGATTGATTCAAGACGGCGCCCCAAGCCTTTGATTCATCACATGTTGCGCTGAAAAGGCGGCATGTGGTTCTGGCTTAACTTCTGGTCCTAACGCAGCGCATCGGCTCGGTCGGTGCGTCTGTTGGGCAACCGGCGACCTATCGCAAATCACTGTCTCATTGGTCGCATATCCTTTGCACCTGATATATGACATAAGGGACTTCACGTAACGGATCATGTCCGGACGCCGGAGCTCAACGTGCCCTACCGCGTCAAGGATCGAGATGGGTTTCGCCCGCCGGAGATTTTTCCGGATGCCGCAGGGGCAGTGCACACGGCGTTGCGCTGGCGCGCGGAAAATCGGGTTGTGCTGGTTGAAGAGATCAGTGCGGATGGGCGTCAGTCAAACCTGTTCATGACCTTCGGGACCAAACACACGCGATCCTTCTCCGGATTTGGCTGAGATGGTCCCGCATGCCCTCGTCTTCATGGGCATGCTGCAGAGCGCAATCTGATCAGTAGGCGCCGTCGCGCTTGGTCAGAAGCGATACCGGCGTCATCGAGAGAATGTAGAGGTCAAGCCAGACCGACCAGTTCTCGATGTACTCCAGATCGTACTCGACCCGCTTCTCGAGTTTCTCAGCGGTATCCGTTTCACCGCGCCAGCCATGGAGCTGCGCCAAGCCTGTGATCCCAGGCTTGACCTTGTGGCGCGCATAGTAGCCATCGACCACGTCCTGGAACAGCTTGTCTGCTGCCTTCGAATGGGTGGCATGGGGGCGCGGGCCCACGAGCGACATGTCGCCCTTGAACACGACGTTCAGCAGCTGCGGCAGCTCATCAATCGATGTCTTGCGGATGAACCGGCCGACGCGCGTGACGCGCGGGTCTTCGCGGGTCACGCTGAGCGCGCCTGCGACATCGACCCGGTCCGTGTACATCGAGCGAAACTTGTAGACCTCGATCAGCTCATTGTTGAACCCATGCCGCTTCTGCCGAAACAGCACCGGGCCGCGGCTGTCGAGCTTGATCAGGAGTGCCGCCAACAACATGATCGGCGAAAGGGCCAGGAGCGCAAGCGCGCCAACCGAGCGATCAAACACGGCCTTCAGGACAACGTCCCAATCACGGATCGGCTTGTCGAAGACATCGAGGAAAGGCACATCGCCAATCCAGGAATAGGAGCGGCGGGTAAAGCGCAGCTTGGAGCCCTGGGCTGCAAGGCGAATATCAACCGGCAACACCCAGAGTTTCTTCAGAAGTTGCAACACCCGCGTTTCCGCGGTCAGCGGCAAGGCCACAATCAGCAGATCGACCCGGCGCAAGCGCGCAAAGGCGACGAGGTCGTCGATTGTTCCCAGCATCGGATATCCGGGCACAGGCTCGACGCGCGAAGGATCGCGATCGTCAAACACGCCGAGTATGCGGATCTGCGGATCCTTCGACGCTGCAATCGCATCAATCAGATCGCGCGCGGGCTTGCCGCCACCGACAATGACTGCGCGCCGATCAAGCCTTCCGGCTTTTGCAAGACCCGAGAGCCAGGAGGCCGTGGCCACACGCCCGGCCAGCAAGGCGATGGACGCTGCCACGAACCAGGACAGGAACCACAGGCGCGCCTCATCTGAGGCAAGACCGACAAAGAAAGCAACGGTCGTGGCTGCGCCAAGCGCGAGAACCCAGGCGAGCGCAAGCCGCCATGTCTGGGACGCAAGTCGCCTGAGCCTCATTGTCTCGTACGCCTTGAGCGCGCCAAGGATCAAAGGCGCCAGAAGCCCTGCTCCCGCCGCAATGGCAAGCCCACGGCCTGGGTAACCAATCGCGGGATAAACGATGAAAAGGTAGAGCGCGCCACCGGTCAGCGCGATGACCATGGCGTCGCACAGCCGAAGCGTGCCAGCGAGGACAACATGGGAAAAGGCGCTGACATCCTGCGGCGCATCAAGCGCGGCAGCGGCGCTGGAGCGCACGTCTGCCGGGCCGA
>JAIYEB010000229.1 GCA_027487195.1 Hyphomicrobiales bacterium
CCAGCCAAGGCCGGCATCAGAGCCGGGCTTTACCTTGCGCCGGGCCAACAGCGAGGTTCAGCCCGAGCCCGTTCTGGCGCGCGATGACATTCGACGTTTGCAGTCCGCGCTTTTTGAACTGATCGAGGCCAAGACGCTTCTCGACGCCATGCGTTAGGTTCACGACGTGCCCAAGGCGTTCCAAGGCCTGATGGCGGAAAGCTGACAGGCTTAGGTTTGAAACAAGCCCGCAGCGGGCAGAAATGCCCCCGTTCGGTGTCAAGTTCACGTGAAGGGCGACCATAGTCTGCGCCAAACATGCTGACATCGCGCATGGCAGATTGTGTTTCAGCTTTGGAAAGGATAACGGAACCTTCATAGGTTTCGCCTTGAATTCGCCTTCTGTCAGGTGTTTTGAGAGTGTGGATGATGGGTAGGTGGTTGAACTTGCTTGCAGGACTTTCGCTCGGCGCTTTGGTCGCCGGTTGCGGAGCCGAAGGCATGTCTGGCCCCAAGCATTTGCGTCCGGTCACACCACAGACCATAGCGCTGATGAACGAGCGCGACATGGACAAGCGCGCCCCGATCCTGATGCGCATTTTCAAGGCTGAGGCGCGCCTTGAGGTCTGGAAGCAGCAGCGCGCAACCGGCCAGTTCGCCCTGCTGCGAACCTATGAAATTTGCCGCTGGTCGGGTGATCTCGGGCCAAAGATCCGCGAAGGTGATCGCCAGGCGCCAGAAGGCTTCTACACAGTCACGCCAGCCCTGATGAACCCGAACTCGAGCTTCCATCTCGCGTTCAACACCGGCTTTCCGAACGCCTTTGACCGGGCACACAATCGCACCGGTTCGCACCTGATGGTGCATGGCGATTGCTCGTCGCGCGGCTGCTTTGCCATGACCGACCAGCAGGTCGAAGAGATCTTTGCGCTGGCACGTGATGCATTCGAAGGCGGCCAGCGTGGCTTCCAACTCCAGATCATGCCTTTTGAAATGACGGCGCGGAACATGCATCGCTTCCGCTACAACCCGAACATTGCATTCTGGCGGAATATCAAGGAAGGCGCAGATCATTTTGAGGTCACGCGCCGCGAGCCGCAGGTCAATGTCTGCGAGCGCCGTTACACCTTCAACCGCGTGCCGACCGACCCATCAAACGCGACCTTCTCGCCGACCGAGGCCTGCCCGCCGAGTGCAGTGCCTCCTGCCATCGTGGCAGCGCTTGAGACCAAGCAGCAGGCCGAAGCACGCCAGGTCGCAGAGTTGATCCAGCGTGAGCAGGACCAGCGGCGCACCAGCCAGATGATGGCTGGCCTTCTGCCGGGTTCGCGGCCCGAGGCCTCGGCTGGTCAGGTACCGGCCCACAACGTCTTCGTCACCCGCCAAAACATTCTCGCCAGCCTGCCGCCGGCCTCGCCCGAGGCGCTGTCGCTGTTGCCAGGGGCAGAGGCCGGGCCAACGCCAGAACTGCGGCGTATTGCGCGTGGCGAGATGATTGGGACACCGATGATCGCCGCCGGCCAGCCCGTCTCGCCGGCATCGCTTGGTGCACCCGCTTCTCCGCCTGTTGTTGCCGCAGCACCCGCCCCGGCCAACACGCCTGTTGCCGCCGTTCAGCAAGTCGCGGGCGCAGCACCTGCGCCATCAGAACCAGCACCCAATCCGTTGGCAGCGCTGCTGCCCCGGATTGAGATTCCAGCTTTCCTTGGTGGACCTGCGGCGGCGACGCCGGAGCCTGCACAACCCAGCGTCGCTACGACTTCAATCCCGCTACCACCGCTTCGTCCCACGCGATAAGGTGACATCGCAAGCGCACTGGGTTGCGATGCGGAGACCTTCGGGTTCAGGATCTTTATGACATCGACAGCGACCGAGAAGCCGGCAAACCCGGGATGGCTCCAACGCAGCTATGATTGGGTTGTAGCGTTCTCAAGCCACCCCAAAGCCGTTTGGATTATGGCGCTGATATCGTTTGCAGAAAGCTCGATCTGCCCGATCACGCCCCTGCCCCTCCTGATCCCGATGTGCCTCGCGCAGCCAAAACGCGCCTGGTACTTCGCGGCTGTCGCTGCCACCTCATCGGCCGCTGGCGGCATCGTGGGGTATGGCATCGGCCACATGCTCTATGACACGGTCGGTCTGTGGATCATCACGACCTACGGGCTCATTGAGCAGGCCGCATCGCTGCGCGAACGCGCAAACGATTACTGGATCTATATCCTGCTCACAAAGGGCGTAACCCCGATCCCGTTCAAGCTCGTGACGATCATGTCCGGCCTGATCGACTTCAATTTCTGGACGTTCCTTTGGGCGTCATTCTTTGCGCGCTTCACATATTTCTTCGTGTTTGCCCTCGCCTTGCGGATGTTTGGCGAACAGATCCGCGAGTTCATTGAAAAGCGCCTGAAGCTCGCAACGTTCATCCTGTTGTTCTTCATCATCGGCGGCTTCGTTCTGATCCGCTACATCTGAGACCATGACAAACACCGACCTCACGATTGCACGCACAGCCCTGATCACCAGCGCCGTGATGGGAGCCGCGTTAGCCGGCGCCTACATCATGGAGTACGGCTTCAAGATCCTGCCCTGCCCGCTCTGCCTTGAACAACGCCAACCCTACTTTGTGGCGATCCCGCTCGGCCTTGCGGTTGCCGCGAGCATGAGATGGCAGGCTCCCCGTTTGGTCGGGGTCGCAGGTGCTGCGCTGTTGGCCCTCATCCTGTTCTGGTCAGCAAAGCTCGGCGTGTTTCATGCCGGCGTCGAATGGGGGTTCTGGGCCGGCCCAGCTGACTGCGCGGTAGCCCAGCCGATCACCCGCAGCGCAAGCGGCCTTCTGTCCCAACTCTCGCAGACCCGTGTTGTCAGCTGCACCGAAGCGGCATGGCGCTTCTTCGG
>JAIYEB010000007.1 GCA_027487195.1 Hyphomicrobiales bacterium
GCGTTCGGCCAAACTCGAACAGTGTCGCATAGACCGCATTGTTCACGTGGCCCTGACGATCCGTATCGCTGTAGCGCAGATCCGTTATCAACCCGTGGGGCCAATCGAGCGCACCAAGCCCGGCAAACAGATCAGACATGGAAGCGGGCTCCTGTGCAGTCGGGCGCATGAGACAGCGTCAATCGCGCACCAGCACATAGGTGCCTGGTGCATCGCCGAGCGCCTCGAGGCCCTGTCCGGGTATGCGTGGCTGAACCATGGGCAAGGACATGGGGCGCAGCCATTCCAGCCAGTCGACCCACCAGGATCCGGGATGTTCGCTTGCGGTCTGAATCCAGTCCTCAAAGCGGCCTGTCGCCGGGCCGCCAAGCCAGTACTGGTACTTTTTCTTGGCCGGAGGGTTCACGACGCCTGCAATATGTCCCGATCCCGCCAGCACAAAGCGCACAGGCCCGCCAAAGAAGCGCGAGCCAAGAAACACCGACAGCGCAGGCGCAATATGGTCCTCGCGGGTGGCCAGATTGTAGATCGGCAGCGTCACCTTCGACAGGTCGAGCGTTTGCTCGCCAAGCTTCATCATGCCCTTCGACAGCGTGTTATTGAGGTAGCAATTGCGCAGATAAAACGCGTGGTTTGCAGCCGGCATCCGGGTCGCATCCGCGTTCCAGTACAGCAGATCGAACGGCATGGGCTGTTTGCCACGGATGTAGTTGTTCACCACATAAGGCCAGATCAGATCGTTTGAGCGCAGCATGTTGAACGCGCTCGCCATCTTGCGACCCTCCAGATAGCCCTTTTCCTTCATGCGGGCTTCGAGATGGTCGAGCTGCTCCTCATCGACGAAGACCTTGAGGTCGCCCGCTTCGGTGAAATCCACCTGCGTGGTCAAAAGTGTTGCGCTCTTCAGCCGATCATCCTGCGTTGCCGCCATGTAGGCGAGCGTGACCGAGAGCAGCGTTCCGCCGACACAGTAGGCAACCGCGTGCGCCTGGCGCTGTCCCGTTGCCTCATGGATGGCATCGAGCGCTGCAAAGATGCCTTCGCGCATATAGTCCTCAAACGACTTCAGCGCCTGTCTCTCATCCGGATTGACCCAGGAGATGACAAACACCGTCATGCCCTGATCGACCATCCACCTGACGAAGCTCTTTTCCGGCGTCAGGTCGAGGACATAGAACTTGTTGATCCATGGCGGGATCACCAGCATCGGGGTCGCAAACACGTCGGGCGTTGACGGCTGATACTGGATCAACTCCATCAGATCGTTGCGGAACACGACTTTGCCCGGCGTCGTCGCCAGGTTTCCGCCGAGCTTGAACGGTGTCGGGTCCGACAGCCGGACCTTCAACTCGCCATGTCCCTCGCGGATATCCTCCGCCAGCATCTCCATGCCCTTGACCAGGTTCTCGCCATTCCTCGCGAAGGTCTCGCGCAACAGCTCGGGGTTGGTCGTGAGGAAGTTCGACGGGCTCATGGCCGCCGAGATCTGCCGGACATAGAATTCGGCCTTGTGGCGCGTATGCGGGTCAAGCCCGTCGGCTTCCACGACCATTTCCTCGGCCCAGCGCGAGGTCAGGAGGTAGAACTGCTTCATGAAGTCGAAGAACAGGTTCTGCTGCCAGTCCGCATCCAAGAACCGCTTGTCGCGCGCATCCGGCGATGCAACCGGCGTCACAGGCTCGCCGGTCATGCGCTTCGACATGCTGCCCCAGAGATCGACATAGCCTTTCCAGAGGGCGGTCTGGGCTTCAACTGCCTTGTTTGGATCCTTCAGCCAGCTCTCCGCGACCGCAGCCAGTGTGCGCGCCACATCGTTGCCTTCCGGACCCGTGCTGGTGCTTGCCTCTCCCTTTTCGCGCGGCGCAATATAGGCCGACACGGCCTTGCCATAGGCTTCATACATCTTGGCAATGTTGCGCGCGAAAGCCTCACTGTCCGTTGGACCGAGTGGGATCGGCTTTGGCTCCTCGGAGACCGACATCAATATCCTCCTGAGGGCATCTTCGCGCGGACGCCTCTCTCATGCATGATAGCGCCGAACGTAACGCGCTGGTAGGCGCAAGACATCAACAGGGTCCAAAACATGGAACGTACCATTGGCGATAGACGAGACCGGTCGCCGACGCACGCATGTTTCGTGAGCGTTCTTGCTGTTTCGCTGATGGTGTTGCTGCAGGGCTGCGCCAGTTTTACCTATACGCCGACAATTGCCTCCGTCGATGAAAACCCGACCGACAGCTTTCCGGTTATCGGCGTGTCAATCGCACCACCCGCCAATCCGACGCTGAGCTCAGTTGATCGCTACCGCATCATGCAGGAACTCGAGATCGCACGCGACCGCAACGCCGCCATTTCCGCCCGCCAGCGCACGGCGCGGTGAGCACGCCCAACACGCACTCAATTCAAGCCGCCTTCATCCGCCTTTGCCGAGTTGAAAGCGTTCGAACCTGTGCAGGTCCTGCTCGATCTGCTCTTTATGGCGCGCAGCTGAGCCTTGCCCGACCCAGCTCCATTTCTGGATCTGCAGCTTTTGTCCGGCCCGATCCGTCTTGATGTCGATGGCCGCTGCAATCTCCTGCCCAATCAGGACGGGCAGCGCGAAGTAGCCAAAAACCCGCTTTTCCTTTGGCAGGTATGCTTCAAAGCGATGGTCATAGTCGAACACGAGGCTGAGGCGCTTTCGCTGGATGATCAGCGGGTCAAACGGCGAGAGCACATGGACAAGATCATCGCCAGGATCTGCCCTGGTCTCCAGCGTCTCGGGCCTCAGCCAGTGTTCCTGCTTCTCTGCGCCCTCAAGCGCAACGGCCACGAGTTCTTTGCGCCTGACGCGCGCATCGATGAGCTTGCGGATCGACGGCTTGCGGCGGGCATCGAGGTGACAGATTGAATCGAGGCTGACAAACCCCTGAGCCTTGAGCGCACGGTCAAGCAAGTAGGCTGAAATCTCGGTGTCTGACGCAGGCTTTGGCGGCTTTTCAAGCTTGTCCCAGCCGAAATGGCGGCTCGTCAACTCATAGGTCTTGAGCATGCCATCGCGCGCGCTGATGGTCAGCAGCCCTTTATAGAACGCGAGCTGCAAGGCCCGCTTTGAGGGCTTGCGGCTGGCCCATGCGTGGTCTTTTTCAACCAGAACATCGTCGTCGATATCGCGGATTGTCAGCGGGCCATTCTCTTCGATCCGGGCTAGGAGCTTTTGCACGTCCTGAGCGGACACGGACGCGAAACGCCGCTCCCAATCCTGCCGCATGGCCGGAATGAAGAAACGGAAATCGCGCGTTGGCACATAGGACAGCGCGTGGGTCCAGTATTCGAACGCGGATTTGTCGACCGATTGCGCCTGGCGCAAATCCTCAGGGCGATAGGTCGGGATCCGCGAGTACAGGACATGGTGATGGCAGCGCTCGATCACATGGATCGTATCGATCTGGACGTATCCCAGATGTTCGATTGCGAGCCGCGTTGCGTCCGGACCATCGCCGAAGGGCGCGCGCTGATCGAGCCTTTGGGCGCCAAGCCAGATCTCCCGCGCGCGGGCTTTGGAGATCAGGACGGGTGTTCGTTGCGCCATTCCGAAAGAAAGACCGAATGCACGGGGCGATCAAGACCCGGTGGCCTCGGGGACGTCATCGTCAACAGCACGCGTTCCACCTGAGCGCATGGGCGATTCCCCGTGACCTTGAACGGGTCAGGAGTTGCGCACTCAAACCCTGCGGCGGGTCAAAAGCGCCCAGGCACGCAGGTCGAAAAGCACCTTCGCGGTTGCTGCAAAAACCAGAAGGCAGAACACGGCCTTTGACAGCGGCCCCATGGTTCCCTCGACCAGCAGCGCGTGAATGATGCTGCCGACAACGATCACGATGGCGAGTGCCGAGTGGGCCACGCGCCAGATCCTTGGTGAAAAGCGCAGCATCTTGCGAAAAGCCGCAAGCGCAGCGGTTGCGAAAACGGCCCACATCGCGACAACGCCCCAGACCGAAAAGGGCGTTGGCGAGTCAAACAGCAGCGCATCGATCACATCTGGTGCGCTCGTCAGCCAAAGCCCTGCCACATGCGCCAGAACGGCCAGAACAAGGGCTGCGCCGACAAAGGCATGGACCCGACGGCCTGGCCGCGCCGGCAAGCCGGGCAGATATCCAGCGGCAAGCAGGGGTTGGATCAGAAGGAGCGAGAGCGAAATGACCCCGGCAAGGCCTGAGGCGATGTAGACCGGGTCACGCCAGGCCAGCAGCGGGCTCGCCGCTGCGACTGCGATTGGTACGCCAACTGCTACCGCAAGCC
>JAIYEB010000359.1 GCA_027487195.1 Hyphomicrobiales bacterium
AGACCTGCAATGACGTGAACCGGGATTGGCTCGGCATAGGTCGAAAGCAGATCGAATGCCTCCCGTCCCGGCATCTGATCGATCAGGCGATGGCACAGCGCTGCAATTTCAGGGCGTAAACGCTCGATCGAACGGCTGACAAATGCTCGGTTGACGAGCCCGCGAAGCCTTGTGTGAACCGGCGGCTCGCGCTCGAGCATGGAGTGCGCCTCGACCGACAGCCATGGCGCGAGATGGGCCGCAGGCTCAGGCCAGCCAAGCGCCTGTCTCGTTGTGATGTGCAGGACATCGCGACCAAAGCGCTTGTCGCGGAGCGTGCGTGACACGTCGGCAAAGCCCGCAAGGCACAAATGCCCGTAATCCTCCCAGACAAAGGTCCCGCCAAGGGCATGGACCTTTTGATAGAACGGGTAGGGGTTCTGGACGAAGCCAGGCTCAACGGGTGATTGGTGAAGCTGCGGGATCAGAGGTTCGCCCATGTTTGCTCGTGAAGGCTCTTGCGCTCAAACATATCAGAAGACGTGTGTCCTGCGTGATGGCATCACGACGAAGGGGGTAGGGACCGTGGCAGGTGCCTAAAGCCCACTGATGGCCCAAGGCCCGGATCCGCGCAAGAACCCGTGCCACAGCGGCTGCTATCGCCAGGTTCCCGTGCAGCATGCGACGATCCGGAGACCTGCTTGACGGCAAGCCCCACTGCGAAAACTGCTGGGTTTATTGTTTTTAACCCTGAGAGAATTTTTTTCTATTAAATCGAAGAATATGGGGATGGACCATAAAAATAATCTCCTCGATAACGAGGCCTGAGAAGAGAGCTGATCCATGGACGCCATTGACCGCAAACTTTTGACGCTGCTGCAGGCTGATGCCTCGATTTCGATTGCCGAACTCGCAAATCAGGTCAACCTGTCCCAGACCCCGTGCTGGAAGCGGATCCAACGCCTGGAAAAAGATGGTGTCATCACCGGGCGTGTCGCGATTCTTTCGCCGGAAAAGCTTGGCCTTGGCCTGACGGTTTTTGTCAGCGTCGAGACATCCGATCATTCAAAGCCCTGGCTGGAGAACTTTGCGACTGTGGTCTCTGGCATGCCCGAGGTGATGGATTTCTACCGCATGGCTGGTGATGTCGACTACATGCTGAGGGTCGTTGTCGCGGACATGTCGGCCTATGACAGCTTTTACAAGCGCCTGATCGCCGCTGTGCCGCTGAAGAATGTCACATCGCGCTTTGCCATGGAGCGGATCAAGGCGATCACGGCCTATGAGATCCCGCAGCCTGAGCAAGCCGGGCGAAAGGAGCGCACCCCATGACCATAAACGCAACCTCAAGCGGTATCGGGCTTGTCGGCAACACGCCGCTTGTTCGTCTTGCGCTGCCTTCAGCGCTGACGGGCGCGAACATCCTTGCGAAGGCCGAGTTCATGAACCCGGGCCAGTCGATCAAGGATCGCGCGGCCCTTGCGATCCTGCAGGATATCCAAGCACGTGGCCTGATAAAGGAAGGCGGGACGATTGTTGAGGGCACAGCCGGCAACACCGGGATCGGGCTTGCGCTTCTGGCTGGATGTTTTTCCTACAAGGTGATCATCGTCATTCCCGATACCCAGACGCAGGAAAAGAAGGACACGCTGAGAATGCTCGGCGCCGAACTGATCGAGGTTCCGGCGGTCCCTTACGCAAACCCAAACAACTACATCAAGCTTGCCGGTCGTTTGGCCGAGGACATCGCAAAACGCGATCCCAAGGGGGCGGTCTGGGCAAACCAGTTTGACAACACCGTCAACCGCGAAGTGCATGTCACAACAACCGCACCCGAAATCCTGCGCGATACGAACGGGCGCATTGACGGGTTCATCTGCGCTGTTGGCACGGGCGGAACGCTTGCTGGCGTTGCCAAGGGTTTGCGCGCGGCAAATCCGGACATCAAGATCGGGCTTGCCGACCCGCACGGTGCGGCGCTTCATTCCTATTACACAACCGGAACGCTTGCCTCGGAAGGCTCATCTGTCACGGAAGGCATCGGGCAGGGGCGCATTACAGCAAATCTCGAGGGTTTCCGGCCGGATATGTCGTTCCGGATTGGCGATGATGCAGCTGTGAACATGATGTTTGAGCTGCTGCGCGCCGAAGGCCTGCTGCTTGGCGGATCTTCAGGCATCAACGTCGTTGGCGCCATGGAGATGGCGCGCAAGCTTGGTCCCGGATCAACGGTCGTGACGGTTCTGTGCGACAGCGGCGCCCGCTACATGTCTAAGCTCTACAACCCGGCATTCCTGCGTTCAAAAGGCTTTGCCGTGCCGGAATGGCTTGAAAACAGACCTGCGCGTGATCTGCCGTTTGTCTAGAGCGTGCGTCAGCCCGGCGCGTCTTGTTTGAACGCGTGCACGAAGAACCAGCGGCCTGCAAACGTTTCGGGTTCTAGAACAGATCGAGTTGCCTGGCGCCCGGAGGCGTCGGCGCATCTTTGGGTAGCGCTGTCTGGTCCGGTGCAAGCACTCTGATCAGGCTTTCATCGTCATGGTGCACCGAATTGACCCGCGTCGAGACAGCGACAGCCTCAAAGGCCTGATCTGGGGCTGGTCGCAGCAGGTGCTGGATCTCCCGAGGCTCGAGGTGGGGATCAAGCCAGGTGGCGAAGGCCTCCTTTGGCAGGATGACCGGCATGCGGTTGTGAACACCTGAGAGTGCGCCATTGGCGTCGGTCGTGAGCATCGCAGCCGTATCGATCTCGGTTCCATCAGCGCCAAGCCAGGTCTCCCACAGAGCCGCAAACGCAACCGGTCCGGGCTCCACAGGGCGTATCAGATAGGGCTGTTTTGAAGCGCTGCCGCGCGCCTGCCATTCATACCATCCATCAGCCGGGATGATGGCGCGCCGCCTCCTGATGGCCGCCCGAAAGGCTGGCTTTTCCGCTGCTGTCTCCGCCCTGGCATTGATCAGGACTGTGAAACCCTTGGGGTCCTTGACCCAGGATGGGATCAATCCCCAGCGCATCAACGCAAAATGCGGACCGTTGTTTTGATAGGTAACGACTGCAATGGGTTGGGTCGGCGCAATGTTGTAGCGGGGCGGAAAGTTGGGCGTCTCGCTGTACCCAAAGATCCGGCGCACAGCTTCAGGCGGCGACGTCAGAAGATAACGACCACACATCAACGACTGCCCGTTGTCTGGCGCATTACGGTTAACCCTCGCTCAACCCTGTTGACCCTACCATACGGCAAATTGATCGTTACTGGGTTCCCATGTCCGCTCGCACTGAAAACCTCCTTGATCCGGCAACGCTCAGAGCGGCCAACGTCAATCCCGTTTCGTATCTGGCGACTGATTATCTCAATCATTTCAATGAGGTGATCATGTTGCTCGGTCTCGTGCCGGACATGCCTGACCTGCTTGAGGAAGTGAAACTCTGGCAGCCCAAATCCTACGCCCGCCACTTCTTCGATTCGCACTTCCAGGGCAGGGATGTGGCCGTGGCAGCCTATGAGGCCGCGCCGCGCCCGGTGCGTCAACGTTTTGACAGTGTTATTGCGTCCGCTGACACGCTGTTGCTTGATACGATTGACCGCATTGGTCGACTGCCGCCCGAAGCTCCGAACTTCAGGATCGAAGTGGAAGACGCTGTTAATGCGCTTCACGCGCTCGTCGAGCGGGCAAGCGGCATTGTCAACTCCGCCGAGATCGCAAGCGAAGTCGATGAAGAGATCGATGAGTGCGATCCCCACGCTGCCCAGAATGCGATTGACGCTCTGTTTGATGCGGCATGACGGTGCGCCCGTCGCTTGGTGTCAGCGTCGGTGTGTGGCGTGGCGACAAGGTCCTCCTGGTGAAGCGCGGAACGGAACCCCTCAAGGGTGCATGGTCGTTTCCGGGCGGGCGCGTCGAGTGGGGAGAGAGGTCCGATGCTGCTGCCGTGCGGGAAGTCCTTGAGGAAACCGGGCTTCAGGTCTCGGCCTTGTCGTTTCTCTATCCCCTCGACTTCATAGGCCCTCGGGACAGTGCCGGTCTGGCGCGCTGGCATACGCTGTTGCTTGTTTATGCAGGTCGCTGCGAGGAAGGCGTGCCCATGGCTGGCGATGATGCGGATGAGGCCGCCTTTTTTGCGCCTGATCAGCTCAAGGGGCTGGAAATGACACCTGGCCTGATGAACCACATCAAGGCGTCCCGTGCTGTTCTCAGCCCGTAGGCCTGCATTCTGTGCGTGCCGTTTCACGCTCGATATTTGCACGCGCTGAAGGCTCGGTGACGAGCGCCCGCAACGTTACGAAGCCACGCACTGTCGGGGACGCCACGAGCAGCTCCGTTTCGGCATCATCGGGCAGATCGGCGCGAAACCGCGTGAGCTGATCTTCGGTCATGACCCGGATTTCAAGCGCTCGGTCGCCATTCGCACGGGCGTTGATCGCGTAGTAGGAAAAGCCGGTTTCGTTGTGCAGCCAGATCGCCCAATAGTCGAGATCAAGCCGGCCTGCGATGCGAATGCCTCCGTTGGACAGATCATACCGGCAGGCCATGACGATAGTTGCAGGGTCAAGACCTGCAATGCCGTTCGCCGAGCTGCGCTCGTCCGGTATGCGCGTAAAGCCGGAAAGCCCAACACCAAGGGCCTCAAGCCGGCTCCACAACCGATCCGGC
>JAIYEB010000304.1 GCA_027487195.1 Hyphomicrobiales bacterium
AATCACCCCTTCATCGCTGGCAATACCGCCCGCCGGGATATGGATGTTCTGCGGGCTCGTGCACATTTGCGCTGAAAACGCGCAAAGCCCGTTCGCAAGCGCATCGATCATGTCAGCGAGATTGGCTGTCGAATGGAGCACAACGGCGTTGCAGCCAGCTGTCTCCGTGTAGACGAGCTTTCGGGCATAGCGCTCTTCGATCACATGACCGAACCGTTGGCTGCCGGTGTAGTCGATGATGGCGCAGGAGGGATGATCCATCAGCGTGATCGCAACCGGCTGATCGACCGTGTCGGCGGCAAGTGTCACGAGGTTTTCGTCAAATCCCGCCTCTTTGAGAACCATCCGGGCGGTCTTCACAGCGATGGCGACCGGTAGAATCCCGTTCGGGTGCGGTTTCAGGATCGCGGGGTTGCCCGTCATCAGATTGGCAAACAGCGCAGGATAGGCGTTCCACATCGGAAATGTTGCGCAGCAGATGATGACGGCAACGCCACGTGGCCTGATCTCGTAACGCTTGCCGAGCGTGACACGCCCGCCGCGCCCGAAATCCTTCGACCAGATCGCCTGCTCAGGTACATCCCGCAAGGCCTTGACCGCATAGGCCAAGGCTTCAACGCCGCGGTCGATCGCGTTCGGCCCGCTGCCGGAATAGGCCATGAGATAGGATTGGCCAGCCGTATGCATTGTGGCCCATGCATTCTCGAAGGCCTGGGCCTCGAAGCGAAACGCCATTTCAAGAAGCACAGCGGCACGCTGCTCTGTTCCAGCGGCAAGCCAGGCCGGCACGGCTTTGAGCGCATGGCTGAAGAGCTGGTCAGGATCGGGCCGTGGATAGTCGATCCCAAGCGGCGCCTGGGTATAGGGCGAAACCTCAAACCCCGTGCGCCCGATTGTGCCGGGCTGGTCGAGATCAAACGGCTTGTCGAGATGGGCCTCAAAGCGCGCCTTGCCATCAGCTGGGCGCCCCTCCGGATGAAGCTTCGCGCTTGGGCTCTCAACAAACGGGCTCCAGGCCGCGCGGGTTCGACAAGCCTCCAGGGCCTTCTCGAGCGTCGCGCGATGCTTCAATGTCCATTCAGCCGCAAGCGACATGCCCGCCTCAGTCCGCTGCGATGATAAAGCTGACGATCGTCGAGGCCGACCCGCCAATATTCAGGGTTTGAACGCGCCTTGCGCCCTCAACCTGTATCGCGCCAGCGCTCGCCGTGACCTGGCGCGCGGCGTCAAGCACCATGCGCACACCCGTGGCGCCGACGGGATGACCACAACCAATCAAGCCACCGCCGGGATTGAACGGCAACCGGCCCCCCATCGCGATCAGACCATCATCGATGGCGCGGCCGTTCTCGCCGGGAGCGGTAATCCCGAGATGATCAATCGCCATATAGGCGGTGTGGCTGAAGCAATCATGGGTCTCGATCACATCGAGGTCGAAGACAGATGAGATCCCGGCGCGACGCCGCGCCTCGATGGCCGCTTGCGCCACATGGGGAAAGATCAGCGCCTCGTCACGGCTGCGCTCAAGTTTCGGCTTGAGGCGGATGCCCGCCGTTGTGTGCCCCCAGCCCGTGATGCGGGCAAAAGCAGAGACATCGCGTCCGGTGCGTCCGGAGCGTCCGGCGCGACGCGCATGCTCTGCAGCGAATGCCTCGGACGCGATCACAATCGCCGCTGCGCCATCCGTGATCTGTGCGCAGTCCTGACGTCGGGTTCCGGGTTCGATCACCGGGTTCAAAATGTCGTCTTCGCTGAACTTGCCTTCGCCAAAGCTCCAGGCCCTGGTCTGGGCCAGCGGGTTCTTGCGGGCGTTTTGATAGGCCTGCTCGGAGAGGTGGTTCAAATGACGCCGCTCAATCCCGTAACGGCGCTGGTACTCCGCGCCGACAAGGCCAAAGGCTGCGGGCCACATGAACCGGCAGTCGATGTCTTCGCGCCCCTGCCAACTCGCGGCATTCTGGTTTTGCGAGGCAACATCGCCCGGCGTGTTCTTGAACTCCTCAGCCCCGATGACGAGTGCAACGTCATATCGACCGGCTTCGATCTCGGCCGTTGCCGCCAGAAGCGCAAGCGAACCTGACGCGCACGCACCCTCATGGCGCGAGGCTGGAATACCCCAAAGCTCGGGCACAACGTCGCTGATCATGGCACCCAGATGCGCCTGCGCGCGCTGCAGTTCGCCAAAGGCATTGCCGACATGGATCGTGCCAATGTCCCCGGCCCTGACACCTGCGTCTGCAAGTGCGCCCCTCGTGACCGTGGCCAGCATGTCCGAGAGATCGAGCCCCTCACGCGACCAGACCCTGGCAAAGTCTGTCTGGATGCCGCCAAGAATTGCGATGCTCATACTCTGAGATCCGCCGCAAGATCAGCCACGCGGGTCATGGCCATGAGGTACTCCCGCTCAAGACGGTCAACAATGGTTGCAGCTGGCTCCTTGGCCGAGATGGCGCCAACGCCCTGTCCAGCCGACCAGATCGTTGCCCAGCGCTTCGTCCCTGCCGTCCCGGTATCGTAATCCCTGCCGGGTGCTGCGGGCATGTTCGCGGGATCATAGCCATTGGCGATCAGCGATGCCTTCAACCAATTGGCGGTCGTGCCGGTGATGCCGGCACTTGCGATGATGTCATCGGCGCTCGCCTGCGCAACCATGTCCTTGTAGGCAGGGTCTGCGAGGCTCTCATCCGCCACGATGAAGCGTGTGCCCATGTAGACAAGGTCAGCGCCGGCAGCGATCGCACCCGCAACCCCCGCCCCATCGCTGATCCCACCGCCGAGAATGACCGGTCCATCAAAGAAGCGGCGCACGGCAGAGAGAAACGCAAACGGCGAGAGATGGCCGGTGTGCCCGCCTGCGCCTGCTGAAACCAGCACAAGCCCATCAACCCCCGCCTCAACCGCCTTTCGCGCCAATGTGAGGTTGATCACATCGGCAAACACAAGCCCGCCATAGCTGCGCGCAACCGCGATGGCCGGCTTTGGCGATCCAAGCGCGGTCACGAGCATCGGCGGCTTGTATTTCGCAACAAGCGCCAGATCATCAGGCAGCCTCGCGTTCGAGGAATGCGTGATCAGGTTGGCGCACCAAGGCCCGATGACAGCCCTCGGCTGGGCCTTGGCGGCATCGGCAAGCGTGCCCGAAATCTCATCCATCCACGCTTCAAGGGTTGCAATCGGGCGGGCGTTGGGTGTTGGAAAACACCCGATCACGCCCGCGCGCGCTGCGGCAATCACAAGCGCCGGCCCCGACACCAGAAACATTGGTGCAGCAACAATGGGCAGGCGGAGTCTGAACGGCAGGCTCACAGATCTCACCAGCCCCGCGCGAGCCGGTCAGCGCCGACCCATGCCGCATGGAACCCGTTTGGTACCCGCTCCGGGATTGTGATCTTGCACACCGGACCTTTCGACAGGTCGGCTGCATCCATCACATAGACCTTCGACTTTTGCTGATCGCCATCCCAGACAAAGCCAACGAGGTAGCCGTCATCCTCAGCCTTGGCATTGTCGCGCGCGGCAAAAGGCGCCTCGCTCCACCAGCGGTTCGGGCCCTCATGGTAGGTCTGTGAGGTTCCGCGCTGCAAATCATAGCGCGCAAGCCCCGAGAAGCGGGGATCCTCTTTCTGCTCGCTGCGCCCCATCAGCAATTGCCAGGAGTAGCGCGACTTCTTGCCCATCATCTTGCCGTTGATGACCGGAAATTCGCTGACGATGATATCGTCAAGCGCGCGCTCGCGCGTCAGGCCGGTGCGCAGATTGAGCCGCCACTCGTAAAACATCGTGTCGTTCTCAAGCAGCGCGATCATGGCAATGAACTTGTCGGGTTCGGGATTGCCCGAAAGATCACGCGGCATCCGGAACGGCGTCCCGGTCATGACAATCTCTATGCCGCCCTGCCCGTCATCTTCCTCCCAGGCGTTGGAGACATGGTACATGAAGGTGGGCTTGGCCTCGAACCAGCGTATGGGTGCATTCTTGTCCCGGCGCGGCACAACAGCAAACCGGGTCGGTTTGTCGTTGTGAAACGACAGCTTGTGGCGCCCCGCCATGAGCGCACGCTCGTCATAGTAGAGCGGGAAATCATGGAGGATCGCGTAGTTTTCCGTGATCCCCATATCGTGCGGCAGGCGCGGACCCGGCGTCTCCACATCACGAAACTGCGTGACGTTCCCGCTGCGGTCGACCGAGCCAAACCACATGTATGGCGGCGTCTTGCCATAGGCAAAGAACAGAAACTCGCCGGTGATCTCGTCAACCTTGGAATGGGCTGAAATTGGCAGGCCGGAAAGCCTCGAGTCGCCGTTCAGCTTTCCCTTGGTCGACAGGCTGTAGGGGTCAGATTTGTAAACAGCGCCGCCGAGATACCAGGTCGAAATCAGGTTGCCCGCGAAGAACTTGACGTCGGTGTTCGACGTGCACTTGCGCGGCATGTCCTGCCGGTCGCGCCGCTCCGGTTCCTTGATCCCTTGCCAAAGCGCGCGGTCAGCCTCGATCTCCTCGCGCAACTGATCGGTCATGACCCAGTTGTTGCGATAGCGGGCGCGTCCATTCTCGAAATAGACAGCGTGCAGCATGCCGTCGCCATCAAACCAGTGGTAGCGCCCGGGTGCCGCGAATTTCCGATTGGGTCCGTTGCGAACATAGACGCCGTTCAGATCGGTCGGGATTTGCCCTTCGACCTCAAGCTCGTCAAAGCTTCGCTCGGTTGTCACCGGCGCAAATGCTCCGGAAAGCACAATCACATCGCTCTGTTCCATTTCGGTCCCCGCGTCTGCTTCTTAACGTTCCCATTCAATCGCATGGCGGCGCACACCGCCCTGCCCGTCTTGTTCGTCCGCTGACAAGGTCAGGGAGCCATCAGCATTGAACTGCATCCGGCGGCGCTGATGTGTGCCGACAAAGGCCGGGTTCAGCGCGGTTGTGACATGATGCACAACCTCATCACCTTCGATCTCAAAGCGGCCGCCATAGGCAAAGAAGCTCGAGAACGCACCCGCGCGCTCGGCTTCTGGCGCCGTTTTCATGCTGGCCGAGGACAAGGCCGTGCGACCGGCCTCGGCAATCATCGCGCTCATGGCACCATCCGGCGTGTAGAGGATGAGCCCGCTCGCCTTGTCTCCAAACGGAAACACGATGCGCCCATCCCCATGCGTTATTGTCCAGCGCCTGAGCCGCCATCCACCCATCAGGCGCTGGGCATGTGGGCTAGCCAATGAGCGGGCTCACAGGCGTCCAGGCACCATTGCGCACCTGTTCGATGCGGACAGCTTCAGGATCAATGTGCCCGTCCTTGAACCGCGTCGGACCATAGAAGGCCGGATGCGTTGACGAGACGCTGGCGAGCGCGCGCGCCAGGCCCTCGTTCGTCAGTGCCTGGCCTGCGGCTTCGACCGCGCGCACAAACATGTCAGTGTAGGCATAGGACAGGAGCGCATTTTCATCCGGATCCTGATTGTAGCGGGTCTTCATCGCAGCCCACGTGGCCTGAACCGCCGGATTTGGATCATTTGGCCCGATGATGTTCCAAAGGCCTGCGCCAAACAGACCTTCAACTGCGGCTGCGCCCAATCGCTGGACCAACATGGTCCGGCCAGGTGGCGATGTCATGATGGCCACATCGTTCCAGCCGATCTTCTTGACCTCAGCCATCACGCCGATGGTCTCGCGTGTGATCGTGGCCGTGCAGACCAGATCGCAATTGGCGGCGCGCATGCGCTGGACATGCGAGGAGAAGTCGACATCGCCAGGGCGGTAGCTCGCTTCTGCGGCGAGCGTCATGTTGCGCCCTGCAAGCGCTGCCTTCAGCCCCACACCGACGAGCTCGCCAAGCGGGCCTTCCTGAAAGATGTAGCCAACACGCCTGCGGTTCTGGTTGGTCAGCATCCACTCGACGGCGGGCTTCATGGTCGTGTCGTAGTTTGGCGTCGTCGTGAACAACAACGGGCTGTTGCCGGCCACGCGCCGAAACACTGACGATGCTCCCCACGGCGAGAACACCGGAACGCCGGCGTCGACAATGCGCTTGAGGGTTGCAGCATTCGTCGCAGAACCAAAGCTGTTCAGGATCGCAAAGACCTGATCTTGCTGGACGAGCTTGTTGGCTGCGCGAACCGCCATTTGCGGTTGGCTGCCATTATCCTCAACGATCAGGCGAAAGCGCCGGCCATGGATGCCGCCGCGGTCATTCGCTTCATCAAGCCGGAGTTGCATGCCATTTCGAAGCGCCGGCATTCCGGCAGCCACGGGGCCAGATAGGTCGAGATGTGAGCCAAGGACAATCTCGCTTGCCGAGACACCTTGCGTCGTACCCTGGGCGCGCACAGCGGGGCTTGCGAATGCCAGAGCTGCAACGCCGAGCGCGCCACGGCGGGTCAAACCACGGCCAACAGCTTTGGCCAAACGAGATGTGGGTTCTTGTGTCATGTCATCCTCCCGGACGGTGATTGGGCCTTCGGGCCTCGTTATCGTGTGTCAGAATACATGGCTTTGATCAGAGCGGAATACTTTGTCTCAACAACGCGTCGTTTTAGCTTCATGGTCGGGGTCAGCTCCTCATCTTCTGCTGTTAAAAGCTGGTCTATAATCCTGAAATCCTTGATTTGTTCGACGCGATTGAGCGTTGTGTTCACAGTCTCGATTTCAGCTTTCACAAGCTGTTTGACCTCCTCAGCGCGGGTCAGGCTTGCAAAATCCGAGTATGTGACCTGCCTGTCGGCAGCAAACTTCGACACAGCCTCAAGGTCGAGCATGACAAGCGCCGTCATGAAGCGGCGGCCATCACCAATGACCATGGCATCCGAGAGGTATGGGCTGAACTTGAGCGCGGTCTCGATCGCGCTTGGCGACACGTTCTTGCCGCCAGAGGTAATCATGATGTCTTTCAGCCTGTCGCGGATCGACACATAGCCATCCGCGTCGATCGAGCCGCAATCGCCGGTCTTGAGAAACCCGTCTGGTGTCAGCGCAAGGGCCGTCTGGTCCGGCTTTCGCCAGTACCCGGCAAACACATTGGCGCCCTTGATCTCGATTTCATCCTCAGCGCCAAGCCGGATCTCAACGCCCGGAACCGCGCGGCCAGCAGCGCCCCTGCGCACGCCACCTCGCGGTGTCGCCGTGGCAAACCCTGTTGTTTCGGTAAGCCCATAGGCTTCGAGCAACTCGATCCCAAGCGCCCCGTACCAGGACACGAGTTCCGGCGAGACAGGAGCGGCACCAACAACAGCGTCGGTGACATTCGACAGGCCCAGAAAGCTCCTGACATTGCCAAAGACGACAAGGTTTCCAAGCGTCACGGCCAAGCGGTCGAGCCCGCCGGATCCGCCATTGGCCCCGCGCCGCTTTGCCCCTTCAAGCGCCAGGCGGTACGCCGAGCGCGCAACGGGATGCGCGTCGGACATGAAAAGCTCCATCTGGGACATCAGCTTTTCCCAAAAGCGCGGAGGCCCGAAGACGCGATGCGGCTGGACCTCGCGCATGTCGCCAAACACGGTTCCGGAGTTTTCGGCAAAATGCGTGACCGAGCCGAGCGCAATCGGATTGAACACCGTGCCCATCCGCTCGGCGATGTGGTTCAGCGGAAGGAAGGACAGTGTCTTCAGCGACCCGCCAACCGTCATGACCTTCGGAGCAAGGTCGAGTTGGAACATTACATTGGCGTTTGAAACCATCGCCCCCTTGGGCTGACCGGTCGAGCCCGAGGTGTAGACGAGAAACGCAGTATCGGCTGGCGTTGCCTTCGCAACCTCGGCTTCAAACAATCCAGGATGGCTTTGGGCGTAGGCCTCGCCTTTCACCAGCAACGTTGCAAAATCGAGCACCTGCGGATCGGAAAAGCCAGACAATCCCTTGCGATCGATCACGATAATCCAGCGCAGAGACGGGCATGCAGCGCGTATCGCCATTGCCTTGTCGAGCTGCTCTTCATTCTCGACGATCAAAATGCTGCTTTCGGAATCATTCAGCACATAGGCCGCCTGCTCGGCGGAGGATGTTGGATAAATCCCGCTCCCGATCATGCCAAAGGCCTGGGCACCGAGGTCTGACCAAAGCCATTCCGGACGGTTTTCGGACAGGACCGTCACGACCTCGCCACGCCGCGCACCCAACGCGACAAATCCCGCGCCAGCAGCAACGACCTTCGCGAGATGCTCGGCCCACGTCACATCATGCCAGAGACCGCGCCGCTTGAAACGGATGGCAGAGGCATTGGCAGACACACGCGCGCGCTCGATGAGCGAGCTGACAGGTGTTTGCTTCAACGCCAAACGCCCGGGCTCAAGCATGAGGTTCACCTGTCGCCATCGTTTGAGCACCACCCTTCATCGCCATGTCTTTTTGCGTTTCCAGCGCCGGCGCCGCCCATCGGCGCGTTCCTCGGTTGCGCTGCCGCCGAGATAAAACTCGGCAACATCAGACTTCGCGGCAATTTCCGCAGCACTGCCTGACGCGACGATCCGGCCAAGCTCCATGATGTAGGCATCATCAGCGGTTGCAAGCGCGATGGCTGCATTCTGCTCAACAACCAGAATGGTCGTTCCGGCCTCGACATTGATGCGCTTCACGATGGCAAAGATCTCCCGCGTCAGCAGCGGGGAAAGCCCAAGCGAGGGCTCATCGAGAAGGAGAAGGCTTGGCTCAGCCATGACCGCACGCCCAA
>JAIYEB010000067.1 GCA_027487195.1 Hyphomicrobiales bacterium
ATGCGCGAGGCGCTGGGCCTGCCAGCCCTGGGCTACCAGACCGATAAGCGCCTGATCGAGGCGAGCTATGGCGTTTGGGAAGGATTGACGATCCCCGAGATCGAGGCCCGCGATCCAACGGCGTTCGAGCGGCGCAAGGCTGATCCCGGCAGCTTCTCGCCGGCCGGCGGCGAAAGCTACGATGCGCTGCGTGAACGTGTGACGCCTGCTTTCAATGCGCTCCACCGCGAAACCGTGATGGTAACCCATGGCGGCGTCATCAAGGTCTTGCGTGGAATGGTCGAAGACCTCACCCCCTCCCAGATGCTGGCGCTTGATGCGCCGCAGGATCAGTTTTTGATCATCGAGGACGGCCGCATTCTGTTCATCTAGAGCGCATTCGATTCGGCTGCACGGGATCGCTGCTCCCACTCATTGCATGAATGTGATCGCAATACCGGGACTCATGTCCTGGGATCACGCCCTCGCCAAGCACACCGCATGTGCGCTTTCGCACGGCCAAATGGGCCAGTTCACGGCTTTGTGTGGGCCAATCGCCCATCTGTGACCGCTCAGCGAGGCAAACCATACGTTAGGCCAATGCCTGCGGCGAAGCGCTTCCTGTATATGAACGTGAAATGAACATAATCTTCATCTTCAGCGTTCACTAGACACCGGACTGCCAGACGACCACCGGAGACGATTGTGCTTACGCTTCGCCCATCAACCAGAGATCTGAGGATTGACGTCGTGCGCGGCATCGCGCTGATGATGATCTTTATCGATCACATCCCGGGCAATTCGTTTGCGCGCTTCACGTTGCAGGCCGTCGGTTTCAACGATGCTGCAGAAGTGTTCGTGTTCCTCGCCGGCCTGTCGGCTGCGCTCGCCTATGGCTCGGCATTCGATCGCTCCGGCTTTATCGCAGGGTCCCGCAAGGTTTTCGGCCGCGTTGCCAAAATCTATGTGACCCATGTGGTGCTGTTTCTGGTTGTGGCCGCAATGGTGGTTGGTGCGGCGCGCGTCTTCGGCGACCCGATGTATCTCGATGTGATCAGCGCTGGCGTGTTTGAAACCGAACCGCTGACGGCGCTGATGCGCGTGGTCACGTTGACGTTCCAGCCGACCTACCTCGATATCCTCCCGCTCTATGTGGTGCTCTTGTCGGCAGTTCCCCTGCTGCTGATGCTCGCCAAGGTACACCTGCTGCTGCCCCTTGGCGCATCTGTGACCCTGTTTGCAGTTGCGCAATTCGTGGACATCAATCTCCCGAACTATCCGACGGTCGCGGTCTGGTACTTCAATCCGGCGGCTTGGCAGTTGCTGTTCGTGCTTGGCTTCACGCTTGGTTGCGCCTCGCGTGCGGGCCATACACTGCCACGCCTGCCGATTGTGACCGCAGCTGCGGTGCTTGTCGTGATTGTCAGCGCGCTCGTTGCGGCCCCCTGGCGTGCGCTGCCCGGCCTTGCGGACGCAGTGCTCGTGCCGGCATCGTTTGTTCCGGCGATCGACAAGACCAATCTGGCGCCGCTGCGCTTGCTCAACCTGTTGGCTCAGGCCTGGCTCTTTGCCGTGCTGGTTCCGCGCAATGCTGCATTCCTGAATTCCGGTGTAGCGACCCTGCTGTCGTCTGCAGGCAAGAAGTCGCTTGAGATCTTTGCCCTTGGCATTGTTCTGTCCTTCGCGGGAATGATCGCCTTGACCGAACTCGGCCATAGCTTCATGTTCCATGTGCTCGTTACTGCACTTGGGATCAGCCTCATGCTTGGCACCGCGCATTTCATGGAGCGTCGCGACAGCGTTGCCCGTGCCCGAGCGCGTGCTGATGCGACCGGCGCTGAACGTACAGCTTGATTTCGCGCCGCACCCTGCTGGCGGGGGCAGCCGGCATGCTCGCGCCGGTGTCAGCTGCGGCGACCGGTGTGCGCGTCATCACGTTGACGCCGGAGTTCGAAATCTTCTCCCTGCCGTCCGGATCTCAGCCCGAACGCATGGCCATTGAGCCGGTCACCAAGACCGTCTGGTTCACGGCGCGCGGCCTTGGCGCAGTTGGCCGGCTCGATCCTGAAAATGGCGAAGTCTCACTGATCACACTTGGCTCCGGCGCAAGGCCGCGCGGCCTTGTTGCCGATCGGGCAGGCCGGCTTTACGCGCTTGATGGAGCGCTCAACGCAGTCCACCAGGTCGATATGGCAACGGGCGACGTACGCCGCTTCGATCTCAGGGCCGCTGCGGGTTACGTTCAATTGATGCACGCCACAATCGACCAGCGTGACCATATCTGGTTCACCGGCTATCGCGGGGTTTATGGCCGGCTTGATCCGGCAACCGGCGACATCCGCATGTTCGACGCCTCAAGCGGTCGCGGTCCCCATGGTATTGCAGCGGGTCTCGACGGGCGCATCTGGATTGCGTCCTTTGCCTCCGACACAATTCTCGCCGTTAACGCCGAGACGGGCATGCATGAAGCCCGCACGCTGCCTCGCCATCTCAATGGTCCAAAGGGCATCGCTGTCGGTGCCGCCGGGGCTGTCTGGGTGTCATGTGCGCGGGGCGGCTCGATTGGCCGGTTTGAGCCCCGCACGCGCCAGTGGTCAAGCTACCGTCTCGCGGATGCGGACATGCGCCCCTACGCCATTGCGCTGGATGATGCGAACCGGCTCTGGGTCGCAGACGAAACCCAGCCCAAGCTGCTGCGGATTGATCTTGCCAATGGCGGCACGGAGGAGCTGACCCTGCCCATGACGCGCCCGACGATGCGACATGTCCTGATGGATGAGTCCGCGTTGTGGTGCGCAGCGTCCGGGTCAGACAAGCTCGTCTGGATCAAGGCCGGCTGACGATACGGGTTTCGTTGCGCCGCCACGCCCCCAGAAGTCCTTCGGATAGCGTGCGGCCCGTGCAGCGATAGCTTGCGTCCGTCATGTGCAGTCCATCGCCCGAGATGAGCGCGCTGTAGCCAATTCGGGTTGGATGCGCCCAATACTCCATCAGATCAAATCGGCGATGGAGGCCGGAGCCGTTGGCCCGGGCGGCTTCTTCCAGAAGCGCTTTCATCTGCTTGTGCCGGTTGCTGGCGACGACGCGCGTCGCAAATTGCACATCCATCAGAACGACATCTGCGCCAAGCGCATGGATCTTGCGGATCCCTTCACCGAGCAGCTCTGGTATGTTGTCGATATCCGTCTGCAACAGCAGGTCGTTCACACCGGTCTGCCAGATCACCAGATCAGGAGAATAGGCGGCAACTTCGCTGCTGATCCGCTCGACCATGCTGCCGGCGCGCTCACCGCCGCGACCGAGATTGACCACGTGGACGGTATGTTCCGGCAAGGCAAGCTGCAGGGCTCGCTGGAGCTGCGCGGGATAGGTGCGGGCCTGGGTGGTTGCGCCGGTTCCCTGGGTTGATGACGACCCAAGGGCGACGATCACGATCTCGCGGCGGCTTTCAAGGGCTGCCTGACTGCGCGGCAGCGCCGCCGACAGATCAATCAGTTCCGCCGGCGCCTCACAGCGAACGGGCGCTGCCTGAGCCGGGCCCAGGAGACTGAAGCAGAGAAAAATCCCGCAGAGAGCAAGGCGCACGAAAATCCCCGTGTCCGACACTTTTCAGATGGCGATTAACCCTCGTTAACACAAGTTAGCGGTCTTGTTTTGGTTAAATTTTGATCTGTCGACAGGCAGCGACCTGGCCTGGAGCCGTCCTGGCACATGAGACAGCCGGTTGCGCCTTCTGCCGGTCCGGCTAGCATAAGGCCAAACACAAAGCCTTCCGGGAGAACGACAATGCTGGGTACAATGCAGGACTGGCCGCTGCTGGTGACGAAGATCATCGATCACGCCGCGCTCAATCACCCTCATCGCAAGGTCATTTCGCGGTCCGTCGAGGGCCCGATCGTCGAGACAACCTATGCCGCTGTCCATGCCAACGCCAAGCGCGTCACCGGGCGCCTGCTGAGGGATGGCATCGAGGTCGGGGATCGCGTGGCTACCCTTGCCTGGAACACATGGCGCCATCTCGAGGTCTGGTATGGCATTTCGGGTGCGGGCGCGGTGTGCCACACAGTCAATCCGCGCCTGTTTCCCGAGCAGATCGCGTGGATTATCAACCACGCCGCTGATCGCGTGATGATCACGGATCTGACCTTCCTCCCGCTTCTGGAAAAGCTCGCTCCAAAGCTTCCGACCATCGAACGCTACGTGGTCCTGACGGATCGCGCGCACATGCCCGAGACAAGCCTGCCCAACGCCATCGCCTATGTGGACTGGATCGCCTATGAGGATCCAGCCACCCCCTGGGTGAGTGTCGATGAAAACACGGCCTGCGGCATGTGCTACACCTCGGGCACGACCGGAAATCCCAAGGGCGTGGTGTATTCCCACCGCTCGAATGTCATTCACTCACTCGCGGCAGCGCAGCCGGACATGCTGGGTCTGGCGTCCCGCGATACGATCCTGCCGGTTGTGCCGATGTTTCACGCCAATGGCTGGTCGATTGCCTACACGGCGCCAATGGTCGGCGCGACCATGGTGATGCCCGGCCCGAAGATGGATGGTGCGTCGATCTATGAACTGCTGACCATGTGCAAGGTCACGGTGACGGCTGCCGTCCCCACGGTCTGGCTCATGTTGCTGCAGTATCTCGAAAGCTCGGGCGGCAAGCTTCCGGACCTGAAGCGTGTCGTCATTGGCGGGTCGGCTGCGCCGCGCGCCATGACCAAGACATTCCGCGATGTCTATGGGTCTGAAGTGCTCCATGCCTGGGGCATGACCGAGATGTCGCCTCTTGGAACCGTCTGCTCGATGAAGCCCGAGGTGTTGATGCTCGATGGCGAGGCTTGGCTCGACGTGAAACAGGCCACGGGGCATGCCCCATTCACCGTCGAAATGAAGATCACGGGTGACGACAATGTCGAGAAGCCGAGGGACGGGAAGACGTTTGGCCGCTTGAAGGTGCGCGGACCTGCCGTTGCGGGTACCTACTTTCGTGGTGATGGCGCTGACGCGTTCGACACGGAAGGCTGGTTTGATACGGGAGATGTCGCCACAATCGATGCGAACGGATACATGCGCATTACTGACCGCTCAAAGGACGTGATCAAGTCCGGCGGCGAGTGGATCTCGTCCATTGATCTCGAGAACCTCGCCATCGGCCATCCCGATGTTCAGGAGGCAGCCGTCATTGGCATCGCCCACCCGAAATGGGATGAGCGCCCGCTTCTGATCGTCATTGCCAAGCCGGGGCGCACGCCAACACGTGACTCCATCCTCAACTATATGGACGGCAAGATCGCGAAATGGTGGATGCCTGACGACGTTGCCTTCGTCGCCGATATTCCACACACGGCCACGGGCAAGATCCTGAAAACCGAATTGCGGCAGCGCTTTAGCAGCTACCGCTTTCCGAACCTGTCAGACTGATCAGCGCTTTGCAGCGTCTGCGGCCTTGGCCGGGCGTACTGCGCGCAGCGCTGCTGCAACAGCACCGACACGAACCGTGCTGCGGCGTGCCGGATCATGGTCCGGCTCGGCCCGGTGCTTGGCCTCGGAATCGCTCAGGCTACGCACGGCGGTTCGGTTGACAGAGGACATCAGCGGGCTCCCGGAGGTCGGCGATTCATTTCGCCGTTCCCCGCACTACTACTTATGAATAAGGCCGAAACAAGGTCTCAAGTCCGATCTGGATGCCCCTGCGAGAAACATCTCAGTCTTTTGGCTGATTTGACATCCTGTCCTTCTGGGTTGAGCGTCGTGGCCAAGGCGCATTGCGAGAGCACGGGCTCCCCTCTAGCGCGGCCAGAAACGGCCCATCGGCATTCGCTGATGCAACGAAACCGGAGGAACACCCATGACATCATCAATCAATCGCCGTGCCCTGATCGCAGGCACCGGCGCGCTCGGCTTTGGCCTTGCGTCGATCCATACGGCAAAGGCGCAGACCCCGACGCTCCGTCTGTCCGGGCCGATGACACCGACAGACCAGCGTGCGGTAGCCTTGATCGAGATTTTCGGCCCCGCCATCAGTTCGTTTGCAACGTTCCAGCCGCATTGGAACGCCACCCTGTTCCGTCAGGGCACGGAGCTTGAGGCGATCGCACGCGGCAATCTGGAAATGTCGGTGACCTCGCCCCAGGAACTCGCAACCCTGATCCCAGGCTGGTCGATTTTCACTGCGGGCTATTTGCTGCGCGATGCCGATCATCAGCAGAAGGTGTTTGCCGATGCGGTTGTGAATGATCTCAAGGCGCAGACCGAGACACGGCTGAATGTGAAGCTCCTGTCCGTCATGTATCTTGGCCGCCGTCAGATCAATCTCAGGACCGAGCGTGAAATCCGCACTCCGGCCGATATGGCTGGCGTACGGCTGCGCATGCCGAACACCGAGGCCTGGCTGTTCCTCGGGCAGGCGCTTGGGGCCAATCCGCTGCCACTGGCGTTCACCGAGATCTACACAGCGCTCCAGACCGGTGCGATCGATGGTCAGGACAACCCCCTGCCAACGAACCGCGATTCCAAGTTCTACGAAGTGACAAGGCAGATCGTGCTGACCAGCCATCTGGTGGATCAAAACTATCTCGCAATCTCCAAGCGCGTGTTTGATCGCTTTACGCCGGCCCAGCAGGCGGCGCTGCAAAAGGCATCTGATGATGCGGCGGCTCAGGCGCGCACACGCCAGCTTGCTCTGGAGACCGAGCTTGAGGGCTTCTTCCGCGAGCGCGGCCTGCGTGTCTACACGCCGGATATCGAATCCTTCCGCCGCAAGGTCCAGGCCGACTATCTTGCCTCGCGCTTTGCGCGCGATTGGCCGGCTGGCATGGTTGATCGTATCAACGCGATCCGTTGATTGCCGTGAATAGCCTCGCACAACGCTTCAGAGGCTTCGCCGAGGATATCGGCGGAGTCCTGCTCGGTTTGATGTTTCTGGCTTTCCTCGTCCAGATCGCCACGCGTTATGTGTTTAACGCGCCGGCGAGCTGGACGCTGGAGGCGTGCCTGACCCTGTGGCTTTGGGCGGTATTCTGGGGTGCGGCTTTCATCCTGGATGAGCGCGACCAGGTTCGGTTCGACGTGATCTACACGGCTGTGCCGCTGCCGTTTCGCCGCGCCTTTGCGATCGTGAGCGCGTTGGCCATTTCAGGTGGCATGCTCGCAGCCTTACCAGCGACATGGAGCTTCGTTTCGTTCTACGAGATCAAGCGCAGCGCGGTCATCGGCATCCGCCTCGACTATGTCTTCTCCATCTACCTCGTCTTCGCCGTCGGCGTGATCATCCGCTACCTCTGGCGAGCGATTTCGATTGCGCGCGGTGCAAATCCCGATCCGCCGCCAATTGAGATGGCCGAGAGCGAGACTAAGTCCTCATGACACTTGCCTTTGCAGCCTGCATTCTTGTTCTGTTTCTGCTGGCCGGCCTCGGTGCCCCGATCGCCCTTTCGATGATCGTGTCCGCCATCGTTTATCTCGCGATGAAGGGCCAGGATCTTGGCCTTGCCGCCGAGCAGATCATCCAGGGACTCTACGACTCGTTCGTGATTCTTGCCGTACCGCTGTTCATTGTCGCAGCGAACCTGATGAACGCCGGCACGATTTCCGAGCGTCTCCTTCAGTTCTGCGTTGCAATCGTCGGGCGTTTTCGCGGCGGGCTTGGCCACGTCAACGTTGTCGCCAGCATGATCTTCGCGGGCATGTCCGGCTCGGCTATTGCCGACGCCGTTGGCATTGGCAAGGTCATCATCAACATGATGATGAAGGATGGCCGCTATTCGCCCGGCTATGCTGCGGCGCTGACAGCGGCTTCTGCAACCATCGGCCCGATCATCCCCCCGTCCATTCCCATGGTGCTCTACGCACTCGTGTCGGATGCCTCGATCGGCTTCCTGTTCCTCGGCGGTATCGTGCCGGGCGTCATCATGGGCATCGTCTTGATGATCTTGAACGCGTTCATGGCGCGTCGCAACAATGTGCCGCTCGAAGTGCCTGTACCGCTGCGCGAGATCCCGAACATCACCGTGCGGGCCTTTCCTGCGCTGATGATGCCGGTAATCCTGCTGTTCGGGATCTACGGCGGCGCAACCACGCCGACAGAAGCGGCTGCCATCGCTGCGGCCTATGCCTTTATCGTTGCTGCGTTCCTGTACCGCGCACTTACGATTGCCACGATCCGCGGGGTGATGCGCGAGAGCGCACGGGCTTCGGCCTCGGTCGGCCTGATCATCGGCTCCGCGCTGATCTTCAACTACATCATCGCGAGCGAGAACATCCCGGCGCAGGTCTCGACCGCGATGCAGGGTCTTCAGATCTCGCCGCTGATGTTCCTGCTTGCGGTCAACCTGCTGTTCTTGATCCTTGGCTGTCTGCTCGATGCCTCGACGATCATCCTCGTGATCATCCCGCTCTTCATCCCGACCTGCAAGGCGCTCGGGATCGATCTGGTCCATTTTGGCGTCGTC
>JAIYEB010000083.1 GCA_027487195.1 Hyphomicrobiales bacterium
GTGAAGGCTTCAGCACTTGCCATGATGAGGGCTGACACGCCAACCGCGCCAGCAAGGATATGAACCGAGCCGCCAAGCGCTGTTCCAAGACTTGACGCAATTCCCTCACGGCGCCCGCCGGCGAGCGTTCGTGCGGCGACATAGGCGATCCCCGGCCCAGGCGTGATCGCAAGGGCAGTCGCGGCGACGAGGAACAGGACAAAGGTTGTTGGATCCAGCACGTGTCATCTCCGATCAGGGCTTGAACCATATCGGTGCGTGCCGGCGAACCTCAACCGAAAAGCCGTGCATAGGTTTCGCGGAGTGCTGCCTTCTGCACCTTGCCCATCGCGTTTCGCGGCAGGTCATCGACGAACAGAACCCGCTTGGGCTGCTTGAACTTTGCAAGCCGCGCCTCAAGCGCCTTCAGCACAGCTGCCTCGTCAAGTGTGGCGCCCTTGGTCAGCACCACGATGGCCGTCACGCCCTCGCCGAAATCCTTGTGCGGCACGCCGATGACAGCGCTTTCGATAACGCCAGGCAGCGCATCAATTTCGCTCTCAACTTCCTTGGGATAGACGTTGAGGCCGCCCGTAATCACAAGGTCCTTGCCGCGTCCGACGATGGTGACATAGCCCTTCCAGTCGACCTTCCCGAGATCGCCGGTGATGAAAAAGCCGTCCGGGCGAAACTCCGCCTTGGTCTTCTCGGGGTTCTGCCAGTAGCCCCTAAACACGTTTGGACCCTTGACCTCGATCATCCCGATTTCACCTGACGGAAGTTGCCGACCGGTTTCGGGATTGACGATGCGAAGCGTAACGCCCGGCAATGTTGGGCCAACCGTGCCTGCAACGCGGTCGCCATCATACGGGTTTGACGTGTTCATGTTGGTTTCCGTCATGCCGTAGCGCTCGAGAATGGCGTGGCCGGT
This sequence comes from Hyphomicrobiales bacterium, assembly GCA_027487195.1. Lineage (GTDB taxonomy): Bacteria > Pseudomonadota > Alphaproteobacteria > Rhizobiales > UBA4765 > JAIYEB01. Next base: position 911 of record JAIYEB010000083.1, read on the forward strand.
CTTGTCGCGGAAGGCACGGTGGGTTTCAGCAAGCAGCGGGGCCGAGCCCGAAACGAACAGCCGCATATGGGATGTCGCCTCACGCGTCAGGCGCTGATCATCGGCCATCCGGACGTAGAATGTCGGCACGCCCATCATGGTTGTGGCGTGCGGGAGGTGGGCAAACACGGCGTCAGCGTCAAACCTTGGCAGGAAGATCGTCGATGCGCCTGCGATCAGGATCACGTTCATGGCCACAAACAGACCATGGGTATGGTAGATCGGCAGGGCGTGCAGCAGCACATCTTCCGGCTTGAAGCGCCAGAAGTCCCTGAGCACCCAGGCGTTTGAAGCCAGATTCTCATGGCTCAGCATTGCGCCCTTTGAGCGACCCGTCGTGCCCGAGGTGTAGAGGATGGCGGCAAGCTCATTGATGGTATCAAGCGCAAGTGTCGCGAAGGATGCGGGGGCCTTCGCAACCTTCTCCATGAGCGTGCCGTCACCATCGACGCCCAGCGTTTCGAGCGCCTTGACGCCAGCCTCGCGCGCGACGCTTTCAAGTCCCGCCTGGGCTTTAGGGGATACGACAGCCACCGCAGGCGCGGCATCGGCCAGAAAGTAGGCCAGTTCAACAGGCGTGTAGGCTGTGTTGAGGGGCAAGAACACGGCGCCGGCCCGCAGGCAGCCGAGATAGAGCAGGATTGCCTCCGCCGACTTCTCTACCTGTACGGCTACGCGGTCGCCCCGGTTGACCCCGAGCGACACAAGCACATGCGCAAAGCGCGCCGCGGCTGCGTCTGCGTCTGCATAGGTCAGGATCCTGCCGTCAGGCATCCTGAGGAGCGGGGCGGTGTTGGCCGGATTAAGGGCTGTGAACCGGTTGTAGAGATTGTCGGGTGTCATCGCGCGCTCCCATCAGATCTGGCCTTCTGCCGGGAATGGAGCGAAAACTCAACGCCCGGCAGACGCTATAACGGGACTTCCAGTCGGCAAGACTTCAAGGAAGCAGGGCTTCTAGAAAGCCAGACGGCGCGCGCGCTTGACCTGGCCGAGCCCCTCGATGCTGCGAAGCATCTGATCGGAGACGGGTTCATCAACGGACAGGAGGCAGATCGCATCGCCGCCGGGCTTGTCGCGGCCAAGCGCAAACGTTGCAATATTGACGCCCGCATCGCCTAAAAGCGTGCCAAACCTGCCAATGAAGCCAGGTGTGTCGGCATTGCGCACGAACACCATGTGCGGGGTGAATTCCGCATCCATGGGAATGTAGCGGACCTCCACGAGCCTCGGCTTGCCATCGTTTGTGACTGTGCCGGCGGCATGGCGAGGCATGTCCTCGGCGTCGACGTTGATGAAGATGCGGCTCTCGTAGTTGCCGCGCGCTTCACGCGTCAGCTCTTCAATGATGATTCCCTTTTCCCGCGCAGCGATCGGCGCGGAAACCATGTTCACTTCTGCCAACATCGGGCGCAGCACACCTGTGATGGCTGCTGCGGTGAGCGCGCGCGTGTTCATGCGGGCGACATCCCCTTCATACTCGATGCGTATCCCCTTGATCCCGGCCTCTGTCAGCTGGCCAAGGAATGAGCCAAGCTTTTCCGCCAACGCGACAAAGGGCTTCAGGCGGGGGGCTTCCTCGGCAGAAATGGAAGGGAAATTGATCGCGTTGGTGATCGCGCCCTTCAGCAGATAGTCCGACATCTGCTCGGCGACCTGGAGGGCGACATTTTCCTGTGCCTCGGCCGTGGATGCGCCAAGATGCGGCGTACACACAACGTTTGGCAGCAAGAACA
>JAIYEB010000279.1 GCA_027487195.1 Hyphomicrobiales bacterium
ACGGATGTGTCGGAGCGGACATAGGCCCCCATCAAAAGGTTCTCGTGGATCGTCAGCGACACAAGAATCTGCCGCCCCTCCGGGACGAGCACGAGGCCTCGGGCGACGCGCGCCGGGGCTCCAAGGCGCGTAATGTCCTGACCATCGAACCGGACCTTGCCGGCAGTCACCGGCGCAATTCCCATCAGCCCCTTGAGCAGCGAGGATTTGCCCGCGCCATTCGCACCCAGAACGGTCACGATATCGCCGGCCCCGACATCCAGCGACAGACCCTTGACGGCATGGGTGCGCCCATACCGGACATCGAGCGCTTCAACTGTAAGGAGCGTCATGCCACCCTCCGCGTGCCGAGATAGGCTTCGCGAACCGCCGGGTCGGCCTGGGCGCCGGCGAGCGTGCCCTCGAAAATCTTGCTGCCGAAGTTGAGAACAACCACCCGCTCGCACAGGTTTTTGACAAAGCTCATGTCATGTTCAACGACGAGCAATGTCACGCCCTGATCAGACACGGTTTTCAGAAATGCCGCGAGATCAGCCGTTTCGCGCGGGTTGAGGCCAGCTGCCGGCTCATCAAGCATGAGTACGCGGGGCTTGCTCATCAAGGCCCGGACCACCTCGATCTTCTTTCGAATGCCGTAGGGAAGGTTTGAGACGACCTCGCCCGGGTCAATATCAAGACCGGCGCGCGCAAGTGCAGCGTCTGCCTCGCGCCGGAAACGCTGGCGCGGCAACCATCCCACAGGCGTCATCAGGTCCAACAGGCCAAGCGCCTGGGAATGCTGCCCGAGCATGACGTTTTCCGCGACCGAGAGATGGGGCATCAGTCGGATGTTCTGGAACGACCGGCTGAGCCCATTGCGGATGCGCTTTCGCGAAGGCAGCGTCGAGATGTCATTGCCTTCGAGCACAACCTGCCCGGCATCGATGGGGTAGACGCCCGAGATCAGATTGAAGACGGTTGTCTTTCCAGCCCCGTTCGGGCCGATCAGGCCGAACCGCTCGCCCTTTGGAATGTCGAACGAAACGTCATCGATCACTTTCAGGCCGCCAAAGGCTTTTGAGACGCCGCGCAGCGACAGGATGGCTTCAGCGCTCAAGGCTTGCCTCCTGCGCAACGGGCTTCTTCGCAAACCAGCGGCTCGGCGAGAGTTTTGCAACGAGTGTGCGCGTCACGATCCCCTCGGGTCTCAGGATCATCATGGCTACAATCACGGCCCCGAAAATGACATAGCGCCAGCTTGACCCGCCAAGGCGCAGGAATTCCGGCACGAGTGTGAAGAACACAGAGCCAATGAGCGGGCCCCAGGCGGTTTGTGTGCCGCCGATCAAAACGAACAGCAGGACGAAAATCGACAGCAGCGGCGAGAAGTACTGCGCCTCTACAAACGCGAAATGGTGCGCATAAAGAGCACCCGACAGGCCTGCGATCGCGCCGCCAATGGTGAAGCATGCGACCTGAACCGCGCGCGCATTCACGCCCATGATTGTCGAAACCAGCTCATCATCATGGAGCGCACGCATGGCAAGGCCAAACCGCGAAGCCATGAGATAGAACACCAGGAACGTGACGCCGATGGCGCTGAAAATCAGCGGCCAGACCGGAACATACTCGGTGACAACCTTGCCCATGGCACCGCCGAGAGCCGGCGTATAGAGCGCGATACCAGATACAACCTGAGCAAACGCATAGGTTGCAAGAACCATGTAGACGCCACGGGTTCTCAGCACCGGAAAGGCAATGAGGAAGCTGACAAACGCCGTCAGCGTGATGGCGATCGCAAATCCAGCCCAGAGCGGCAGACCAAGCGTGGTTGTGGCGTAGGCGGTGCCATAGGCACCGATCGCCTGAAAGCCGGCGCCGCCAAGGTTCAGCTGGCCTGCAGCAGCCGTCACGTAGATCGAGTAGGCAAAGATCACGTTGATCGAGAGAATGGCCAGAATGCCGGCCCAATAGCCGCTCATAGCTTGCCCTTTCCGATTTTTGAGGCGCCGAACAAGCCCTGAGGGCGAAGAATGATCACAAACAGCAGCAGCGACCAGACAACGATCTGCACAGCCTCCCCACCGAAAAAGTGGATCGCCAGAACCTCGGTCAGGCCAACGATCAGCCCGCCTGCAATGGCTCCCCAGATCGAGCCAAGCCCGCCAAGCACCATGGCCGCAATCGCCTTCGTGCCGACATGTTCGCCCATGAAGGCGTTGACGTCGGAATAGTTGATCGCAAACAGCGCACCGGCGAGACCGCACAGAAGGCCGGTCAACAGAAAGACAATGGGGACGATCCGGTTCACATCAACGCCAAGGATCGTTGCTGTATCCGGGCTTTCTGCAATCGCGCGCAGCGCCCGCCCGGTCTTCGTTGTCTTGAGAATGTAGGACAGCAAGAAAACCACGCCGAGCGAAAGCGCGAGGCTTGCCAATTGCGGAATGGCGATCACGACGCCTGCAATGTTGATGTCGGCCCTGAGCGGCGTTGGAAAACGCTGTGTTTCTGAACCAAGGACAATCAGGACGAGATGCTCGAATACGAGCAGAAAGCCGATGGAGGAGACCAGCGGGATCGCGTGCTCTGTTGCGTCCCCGTGCTTCGCCTTGAAGTAGCGAAACGTGAAACGCTCAACGATCAGCGAGGCGAGGACGGTCACGGCAATGCCGGCGACAAGAGCCGGAAACCAGTTCCAGCGACCCGTAAGACCAAAGGGCAGGCCAAACGCCGTCAAGCCCCACGCAACCATGCCGGTGAGCATGAACAGGGTCGGGATCGTGAAATTGAGGAAGTTCAGAACACCGATCGTCAGGGTGAAGGCGACTGCGACCGCGACGTAGATGCCGCCGAGCATGAGGCCTGAGACAATCTGCTGGGCGATGATTCTGCCGCCAATTGCGACCGCGACGGCAGCGATTGCGAGCGCGATGATGACCCACAGAAGGGGTGCAAATCGTGCCCCGGGCTTCAGGGCTGCGACAAGAGCGGTCATGACATGGTCCCCGTGAGCCGGCAGAGCCTTGTCCAGCCCTCGATGGTCATTTGCCTCGCGTCAACGCAGACGTCCGACCCGGACGCGAGCCCTTGATCCTGCGCCATCACGATGCCGCAACCGGGATATGATCGGCGTGATTTTGCGCATACCAGTTTGCCACCTGTTCGCGGGTCGCAAACCAGACGCCCTCAAACGACTTCGCGTAGGCCAGGAACTCCTTCAACGCGCGAATGCGGTGCGGAACACCCATGACATGGGGATGCAGCCCGACATTCATCATCATCCCGGTCTCGGCCCCTTCGGCATAGAGCACGTCAAACTGCTCCTTCAACAGCTCGACGGCCTGGTCCGTGCCAAGTCCGCGGCGCTGGAAGAAGGTGAAGTCGTTCACCTCGATGGAATACGGGGTGGCGACGATTGGCCCGTGATCAGTCTGGATCATGTAGGGCTGATCATCGTTCATCAAATCGCAAAAGAACAGCAGCCCATTCTTTGCGAGAATCTCTGGTGTGCGCGGTGTGCCCCTGAGAGAACAGCTGAGCCAGCCCCTGGCGTCGCGCCCGGTCGTTTCACGGAAAATGCGCAGCGAGTTTGTAATCAGTGCTTCCTCGCCGGCGGGATCAAAGGCGTAGTTTGTCAAAAGGTCGCCCTGCTCATGATTATGGGCAACGAGCTCCCATCCGCGTTCAAGAACCGCGTCAACGACGGCGCGCCGCTCAAGGCCAAGCTTGGCGTTCATCGTGCAGGAAGCGGGCACGCCGGCTTCATCGAACGCCTTGAACATGCGCCACACGCCGACGCGTTGACCGTATTCGCGCCACGAGAAATTCGGGAAGTCCGCAACGTTACCCGGCAGGAGATCAGGCAGGATCGAAGGACCGCCGGCATAATAGGGCTTGTCCGTGTCCTTGATCAGATCCCAGTATTCCAGATTGATCGTGAGGATAAGCGCCAACCGGGCGCCATTCGGCCAGGCCAGTTTCCCGCGTTGCGGCAGGGGCACGAATGGATAGCGCATGACCATGGGTCTAGATGCCTCGTCTCAGGGCGGCCTTACCCACTAGCCAGCGGGCAATAGGCCACTATGATTGTCTGGACAAATAAGGTCTCGATCAAGCACGGTTCGTCAAGGGTCAATCCTAGACAGATAGGACAGGTTACGATGTCGAAGGCAGAAGAGCGCGTAATTGTGGTGGGTGCCGGGCCCGTGGGGCTTGTGGCCACGACGCTTCTTGCCGAGGCAGGCATCCCCGTGACGCTGGTTGAGATTTCGACCGATCTGCCGCGCGATCTGAGAGCCTCGACCTTTCATCCGCCGACCCTCGACATGCTCGAGCGTTTTGGCGTTGTGCCTGACATGATCTCGCAGGGGCTGATCTGCCCGACCTGGCAGTTCCGGGACCGGGAGCATGGGGTTGTTGCGACGTTCGAGCTCGGACTTTTGTCCGGCGACACCAATCATCCCTACCGGCTGCAATGTGAGCAGTGGCGCCTGTCGGAAATGCTGTTTGCGCGCCTGCAGCGCATGGCTGATGTCGAGGTCCGCTTCGGCGTCAGGGCGCTTGGCGTCACACAGTCTGCCGATCACGCAACCGTTGAGATCGAGGCGGCCGATGGCTCGCGGGAAAGCCTGAAGGGGCGCTTTGTCGTTGGCTCTGATGGGCTCAAAAGCGCTGTGCGAAGCGCCATTGGCGTTGAGATGGAGGGGCAGACGATCCCGGAGATTTTCCTCACCCTTTCAACAACCTACGACTACCGGGAAGCAATGCCGGATCTCTCGAACATCTCCTACATTTCCGATCCGAAGGAATGGTTTGTTCTGATCCGCACGAAATCCCTGTGGCGGGTGCTGATCCCGAGTGACCCGACCATGTCCGATGCCGACATCACCGATCCTGTGCGCATGGAAGCGCGGCTGCAGAACATTGTGCCGCGATCTGTCCCTTACGAAGTGCGCCACAAGACGGCCTATCGCGTCCATGAGCGCGTGGCCTCGGCCTATGTTTCCGGCCGTGTGCTGCTTGCGGGCGATGCGGCTCACGTGAACAACCCGCTTGGCGGAATGGGCCTCAATGGCGGGATCCATGATGCGTTCAATCTCGCGGAAAAGCTGATTGCCGTGTTCCGGGGCGAGGCAGACCTGGCTTCGCTCAGCCGCTATGAGCGCCAGAGACGCAAGGTGGCGCTCGATGTCGTGCAGCAGACCACGCTCAGGAACCGCTCGATTCTGAACTCAACGGATCCTGCCGTGCGCCTCGCCTATCAGAATGATCTGCGGCAAACCGTCGCCGATCCGGTTCGGCACAAGGACTATGTGCTGCGCACATCGATGATCCAGTCGCTGCGCGATCTCAAGTCTGTGGCCTGAAAGGCGCCCCCATGTCAGATCTTGAAATCTACAAAAGCCAGGGGTTTGCCCAGATTATGGGCGTTGGTCTCGCGCCTGCGCTTGTCATTGTCGACTTTGTCGAGGGCTTCACGGACCCGGCTCATTTCGGCGGAGGAAACATCAAGCCGGCGATTGCGCGGACCGTGCCATTGCTGGCCCTGGCGCGCAGCCTGGGCCTTCCGGTTGCGCATACCCGCGTCGTCTATGCGGATGATGGATCTGATGCCGGCGCCTTCTGCATGAAAGCGCCCGGTTTGAAGAAGCTGACCGAACACAGCCCCCTGTCGCAAATTGTACCCGAGCTTTCGCCCGTTGCCGGCGAACTCGTCGTGAAGAAGCGTCAGGCGTCAGCCTTCTTTGGCACCGAGCTTGCGGGCTGGCTGGCGTTTCGCCGGGTCGACACGGTTTTGATTGCGGGCTGCACCACATCGGGATGTGTGCGGGCCTCGGTTGTCGATGCGTGTTCGCATAACTTTCGAACCATCCTGCTGACTGACTGCGTTGGCGACCGGGCGATGGGTCCGCATGAGGCCAACCTGTTCGATATGGGTCAAAAATACGCTGACCTGATGAGTTCAGAAGAGCTGATGGCTGCATTGCAGCGCAAGATTCCGACAAAGACCGCTGCATTATAAGGAGATTAGCATGGTCGATTCGCTTGGCTGGCGCATGAAATTTGGCGTGATTGCGCCCTCAACCAACACCAGCGTGCAGCCGGAGTTCGACTCCATGCGGCCACATGGGGTGACAAACCACTTTGCGCGCATCCACATCCCGGACAATCCCGTGAAAAGCGACGCGGATTTCAACCGGCTGATGGACGATATTCGCGCCGAGTTGATGGTGGCCGTTGATCGCGTCATGACCTGCAGCCCCGACTATCTCGTCATGGGCATGTCCGCTGAAACGTTCTGGGACGGGCTTGAGGGTTCAATTGAACTTGAACGCAAGGTTGAGGCCCGTGCCGGCGTCAAGGTAGCGATGGGTTCGGATGCGTGCCGGGCGGCGCTCGGGCGCTATGGATCGATCAAGCGCATTGGGGTCATTACCCCGTACATGCCGGTTGGGGACGCCAATGTGCGCAAGTTCTTCACCGATTGCGGGTTTGAGGTTGTCCATCTCAAGGGCCTGAAATGCCCAAGCCCCATGCTGATCTCACATGTCTCGGAGAAGGAACTGCGCGACGCCATCAACGAGGTGAACGACCCCTCCGTCGAGGCCATCGTTCAGGTCGGGACCAACCTTGCAATGGCGAGGGTCGCGGGTGTTGCGGAATTCTGGCTCGATAAGCCCGTCATTGCCATTAATACCGCAACCTATTGGTGGGCCTTGCGTCAGAACGGAATCATGGACAAGGTCTATGGGTATGGCTCGCTGTTGATCGACCACTGATTGGCATGATCGGGGCCTGACTGGGAGCGCAGGCTTGGTGACGGGCATTGCAGATGCTGAACAGCATGACGGGCCAGTCGGAGACGATGGCCGACCGCGCTATCTGCAGATATTCCAGATCCTGCGTGACCGCATCGAGCAGGGCGTTTACGCCATCAACGACTCGATACCGACCGAGGCCGACCTGTGCACCGAGTTCGGCGTCTCGCGCTATACTGTTCGCGAGGCGCTGCGCCGGCTTGTTGCCGCCGGGATGGTTGACCGGCGCAAGGGCTCCGGCACCCAGGTGATCGCGCGCCAGTCGCGTGCGAATTACATCCAGTCCATGGGGTCGCTGTCCGACCTGTTCCAATACGCGCTCGACACCCATTTTCGCGTCGACAGCGTGGCTGTGGAGCCGCTGTCCGCGGACGATGCATCCGCGATCGGGGGGCAAGCCGGCGAGGCATGGACCCATATCGAGGGCGTGCGCCTGTCAGGCGTTGGCGGCACGCCAATCTCCTTTACCTCAGTGTTCGTGGCTCCGCGCTTTGGCGCGCTGCTGCACGACGTGGTGGGTGCGCGGGTTCCGATTTATTCGATTGTCGAGAGCCGCTCAGGCGAGCCGATTGTCGAGGCCATTCAGGAAATCTGTGCCCGCAAGCTCGATCGGCGCATGGCCAAGGCCCTGGGTCTCACGTACGGGGCCTGGGCATTGCGCATGCTCCGCCGCTACATCGGCGCCAACGGCAAGACCATGGTGTGCTCGATCAACTGGCACCCCTCCGACGCCTACACCTACACCATGCGCATCGAGCGCGGTGGTATGGTCGGTTAACTCACCTGGCGATTCACTGAAGAAGCCTACGCCGCAGCGCTTACGGCCTTGCGGGCTGTCATGACATGCCAGGTGATCGCTCCAATGCCGATGGCGAGGAGCGCGATTTCCGCGACAGCGCCCCCTACCAAGCCGTCAATCGGGGTCAGGATCAGCAAGCCCAGCACGATCGCGCCAAGCCGCTGCGTCGCTGAGAGGGCGATCAACCCGAAGCCGATGAGGCCAGCCGTAACCAGCGGCAAGGCTATGAGGCAAGCCAGCACCACGGCCGCAATCTCAGCGTTTGAGCCAATCGCAAGCGTTGCAGGCTGGTAGACAAACAGGAACGGCACGAGAAACGCGACCCAACCAAGCTTGACCGATTCCCAGCCCACCCGCATGGGCGAGGCCTGCGCGATGGAGGCTGCGGCAAAGGCAGCGAGCGCCACCGGCGGGGTAATCATCGAGAGCATGCCGTAGTAGAAAACGAACATATGCGCCGCGATGCCTGGCACGCCGAGCTGCATCAAGGTGGGCGTAGCGAGTGTTGCAAGCAGAAGATAGACCGCCGTGGTTGGCAGGCCCATGCCAAGGATCAACGAGACCAGCGCGGTCACAACCAGAAGCGCGAACAGGCTGAACTTGCCGATTTCAAGGAGCAGGAAGGACAGGGTGAAGCCGAGGCCAGTCGCCGTCAAAAGTCCGATGATCATGCCAGCCAGCGCGCAGACCAAAAGGACGTCCGCTGCCGACATGCCGGTTTCGGCAATCTCGCTTACAAGTGCCTTTAGCGTGAAGCCTGAGGAGCGAAGCAGGGCGAGACCGGCGAGCGCCAGCGCAGCTGCGGCCAGAACGGCTGCAAGCTCCGCAGGCAGATTGTACAGGAAGATCGCCCCGAGCAGGACCACAAAGGCCAGGACCAGCAACGCGGACTGGAGCCTGTAGGAAGACAGCGGGCGGCCGACGGCTTCGTTGAAGGCTGGCAGACCAAGCTTGCGCGCCGTGAATTCGAGCTGGAGCATGATCGCGCCATAGAACAGGAAGGCCGGGATCAGGGCCGCAATCATGATGCTGGAATAGGGGACGCGCAGGTACTCGGCCATGATGAAGGCCGCAGCGCCCATGACCGGCGGCATGATCTGCCCGCCCACAGAGGACACGGCCTCGGAGGCCGCTGCCTGCTCCTTGCTGTAGCCATTGCGCCGCATCATGGCGATGGTCACGACGCCGTTGGCCATGACGTTGGCCACAGCCGACCCGGACACCGTGCCAAAGAGCATTGAAGAGACGATGGTGACACGGCCGGACCCGCCGGGAGCGCGGCCAGCGACCTTGGCGCCGAGCGCGTCAAACACTTCGGCTGCGCCAACAGCGACGAGGAGCCGGCCAAACAGGACAAAGGGCACAATGACGAAGCAGGCAATCGCGAGCGTCGGGCCCACAAGCGCAGTCGAGTCCGTGCCGAGGAATGACAGGAGCTGCCAGACCGACATGGCGCGCCCGGCAATCGCGGCTGGCAGAAGATGGCCGATCAACGCATAGGCCACGAGCACGCCAAACACGATTGTGAGCGTCCAGCCAACCACCCGGCGCATGCCCTCAAGGACCAGCACAATGGCGATGATGCCGAAAGAGGCCGCTTCAACGGGGCGGAAAAACGCCCCTTCCGAGAGAACGGGAAGGCGCTGGAACAGCGCAATCCCGTAGGCCAGGGACAAAGCTGCAAGGGCGAGATCGAGCCAGCGTAGCGATGAGCGCTGGCGCAGGAACACCAAAGCCAGCCCGACACCGAGGATCAGTGCCGCGACCTGTTCATCGAGGATAAACAGGCCTAGCTGGGACGGCAGGCCGAGGACAACGATCAGGGGCAGAAGCGCAACCAGCAGGCCTAGGCCGCGCGCGGTTGTCGCCTCAAGCTGGGCTGTGCGTGAAGCGTCTTTGTCCGTCACTGGCCGCGCCAAATCCCTGCCTCGCGATAGAAGCGGATGGCCCCGGGATGAAACGCCAGGCCGAGTTGCTTGGCGTTGTCGCGCGGGTTGTATTCGCTCCAGAGCGGGCTTGTGGCCATCAACGCAGCAGACTGCTCAAACATCGCCTTGGTCATGCGATAGACCACATCGTCGGCAACGGCAGCGTTGGTGAACAAGGTGTAGTCGTAGGCAAACACCAGCGTATCGGCCTCGATCCCGGGGTTCTGCGCGTTCACGGGCATGGTCCGCAGGGTCGTTCCGGGCAGCCAGCGAAGCAGGATAGGTTCAGCTGAGCGCTGAAAACTCAAGAATCGAATGCCGCCCTGGATCGAGGTCTCGAAGTCGATGGTGTTCTGCGATCCGACCGCAACAATCGACACATCGATCTGGCCAGCCTTGAACGCTTCGAACTGTCGTGGGAAATTTGGCGTCGGCACGCGGGTGACATCGTTCATGGTCAGGCCGCCGGCCTCAAGCGCTGCGCGCATGATGAAATCGCCGAGCGAGCGTTCGGGATACCAGGGCACACGCTTTCCGCGCAGGTCGGCATAGCCGCGCATGTTCGATGCCTTGGTGGCGACGAGACCTGCGTTGAACGGAAACAGTGTGGCGACCATGCGCAGGTTGGGCCCGGGCTGACCTTCGGACATGCCACTGCCAGAAAATGCGTTTGCGGTCTGGGGCAGGTTGGCGATGCCAAAGTCCATCTGCCCGCCATTGATCTGGGGGATGTATTGGGCGGTGTTGGCCAGCGCCTGCGGGCGAACCTGAAGCCCGCCATGCTGGGTGACGACGCCTGCAATCGCAGTTGCAATCTGGCCCGTGGCACCACCTTGCGTGGTGCCGAGCGAAACAACCTGAGCGGTTGCAACCGGGGCTGCCAACGCAACCGCCATTGAAGCCACAACTGCCGTGATCCAGTGCCGCATGCCAAAGCTCCCGGGATTGCGTCGTGGCGCGCCTTGCGCCACACATGTCCGGACAAGGTAAGGCCGAAACCGCAAACGGAAAACCCCTGAAATGACATTGATGGCAGGAAAACACGTTGTACTTCTTGGTGGTGCCGGCGGCATTGGCCGGGCGCTGGTCAAACGCCTTCTGGCTGAGGGTGCGCGCGTCAGCGTGCTTGATCTTGCAGGCTCGCTCACCCGCCACCCCGCGCCAGCCGGCGTCGCATCCTTCGTGGTCGACGCCACCGAGCCCGCCACGCTTCAGGCTGCAGCGGAAAAGCTCGGCCCCATCGACGGGTTCGTGAATCTCGCAGGCTTCGTGATCGAGACGCGCATGCTCACGCAAACGCCGATTGCGGAGTTTGACGCGACCATTGCCGGCAATCTCAGGGCTGCCTTTCTTGCGGCCCAGGCGTTTGCCCCGCTGATTTCGCCAGGCGGCGCATTCGTCAACACAGCCTCAGGCCTCGCCGCCAACCATCGCGCAGGGTATGGCGCGTATGCGGCCTCCAAGGCTGCGATCATCTCCTTCACAAAGACGCTGGCCCTGGAACTTGCGCCGACCGTGAGGGTCAATTGCGTTGCGCCCGGCGCGGTCGATACCGCGTTCCTGCGCGGCGGCACGGGCCGCTCAGACGAGGCGAGGCGCGCCAGCATTGATACCGAGGCCTACGCGAAAATCGTTCCGCTCGCGCGCATGGCCACCGTCGACGATGTTGTCGGCCCATATCTGTTCCTGCTCTCCGACATGAGCCGCTTCATGACCGGGCAGGTGCTGTGGGTGAATGGCGGACAATACATGCCCTGAGGG
>JAIYEB010000234.1 GCA_027487195.1 Hyphomicrobiales bacterium
TCCTCATCGACAAGCGTCTCAATCGGAGCTGATTGAACAGCCTGCGCTTTGGTCACCGGGCGAGCCAGCATGCTGGTTTCGGCTGGAGCTGGAGCACTTGTCTGGGATGCTGACGCGCCGACAATCGTTGGCTGGTTCAGGAGGTCCATCATGGCGTTGATGCGGCCATCGAGATGGCGCAACGTCTGAATGACCTTCGCAATACCCTGGTTGCTGACGTCTTGAACCGAGCAGGCCAGATAGATGTCCATCGTCTTCTGGTCGAGGACGTCGCATTCCGCTGCATCTGCGCCCTGATCGCGCAGTGTCCAGGCCACTTCCTGAACCTTTTCAGCGGCAACGATGATCTGCTGGGTCGCCTGCTGGCCAGCGCTGACCACGTTCTCGAGCTCTTCGCCGACACTGGCGAACTGAGCGATGGCGCCTGCCTCATTGGTGAGCTGCGCGATATCCCGCTTCGTGCGTTCGATCGCGGCGCTCATATCCATCAGCTCGTACCGCACCTGCTCCTGCGGTCCGCTACGGGTGACCTGGACGATCGACTCAAGTTTGCCGATGGCATCGAGAACTGCACGGGTATCCGAGCTGCGGTTGCGCTGTGCATACTGCGATAGGAACCACCGGCCGCGAGCCGTCTCCATGACGGCGGCCTCGATGGTGTCGTAGTCATCTTCCGTCAAGACAGAAGGGGGGTGCACATTCATCATCGAATCAAATGGTCCAGTTGACGCAAACACGCTACACGACGCAGGCCCGCTGCTAAAGGTTCAAGCAGCAGGTGAAAGTGCCATGACCCCGGTTTCAATACGTCTTTCCCTAATTGTTTGTGCGCTCTACGTTGGTTTCGGCGCGCACCTGCCGTTTTTCGGGCTGTGGCTTGCTGAGCGAGGCCTGTCCTCGACGGAAGTCGCCCTTGCGCTCGGGGCGCCGTTGTTCGCCCGCGTGTTTGCTGCGCCACTGCTGACAGCGTTTGCTGACCGGCTCGGTGATCCGGCCATTGCCATTCGCCTGTTCTCAATTCTTGTCGCCGTGTTCTACCTGATTTTGCCATGGCTCAGCGGGTTTTGGCCGATCTTTCTTGCCTCGCTGCTGGCTGGTCTCGTGTGGGGGAGCATTGTTCCGCTGACAGATTCCCTGACAGTTGCAGCCGGTCGGCGCGGAGAAGCCGACTATGGGCAGGTGCGGCTTTGGGGCTCTGTCGGCTTTATTGTGACAGCGATCCTGGTGGGGTGGCTGATTGACTATGCCGGCCTGTGGGTTGTGCCGCCAATCGTCGTCCTGTCGACGTTTGTCATGGTGGCCGTCCTCGGAAGGCCGACGAAAGAGAAGGCGCCGTCAACTCCAAGGTCGCTGACCGCAGGCCTCAGGGTTCTTTGGACCGACAAGGTCCTTCTGCTCCTGATCCTGGCTCTGGCCTTCGGACACGCGTCCCACGGCATGTTCTACACCATTGGCGGCATTCACTGGCGCAGCCTTGGCTACTCAAAGGGCATTATCGGCATGCTCTGGGCTGTGGGTGTGATCGTTGAGATTGCCTTTCTTTCGGTCTCCACCCGCATCATTGCCCGCTTCGGGGTCATGGCAGTGCTTGCTGCTGGCCTTGGATGCGGCGTGCTGCGCTGGGGTGTCATGGCGTTTGATCCACCCCTTGGCTTCATGTTCGTCTGGCAGGTCCTGCACGCGTTCAGCTTTGCGGCAGTTCTTGCAGCCGGCATCAACATCGTCGCAGGCCGGTTTCCGCCTGACATGAGCTCAAGCGGGCAGGGCACATATTACGCGCTTGTCGGCCTGTGCCACGGCCTGACCATGATCACATCAGGGCCGCTGTATGATGCGCTTGGCGGCAAGGCGTATCTTGCAATGGCGGCTACCTGCCTTGCTGGCCTCGTCCTGCTCGCAACAGCGCTTCGCCGCGACAAGGCAATCGCGGCAATCAGGACCTGAACGGGGCCTGGTGCCACCCCGGTGGCGAATTCTAGAGCGCGTGTCGATCTATTTGAATCAAACCAACGCGCTAAGCCTTTGTTTTGTCGCATGTTGTGCCGCAAAACGGCGTCCGCTTTCGCGCGAAATCCTAGGCCTGCCGCTCCGGCACGCGCACCACAAGACCATCGTACTCGGCCTTGACCTTGATCTGGCAGGACAGGCGCGAGGTTGGCTTGGTTTCATAGGCAAAGTCGAGCATGTCCTCTTCCATGGGACCGGGCTCGCCGACCTTCGCGGTCCAGGCATCATCGACATAGACATGGCAGGTCGCGCAGGCGCAGGCGCCACCACACTCCGCCTCGATGCCCGGAACCATGTTGCGGATTGCGCTTTCCATCACGGTTTGGCCAACGTCGGCGTTGACGTCGAATGAGCGGCCATCGTGAACGAGAAAGGTGATCTTGGGCATCGTGGCACTATCCCCTGAATGACAGGAGGCCGCGACCAGCGCGTCGCGACCCCAATGAGTGAGCGGCATATAGAACAGCTCTTGGAAAAGGCAAAACCCTGGCCTGCCCGACGGTCCGGGGCAGGGACTGGCTCAGGCGGCGACGACCGCCCGGATGAAGCTGTTGGCTTCGGCGACGGCACCATCCAAAGCGAGCATGGCGCGCTTTGCAGCGTCGCTTTCGCGCTCAGTGCAGAGCTTTTCAACGCTTGCGGCCGCTTCTGCCACGTGCCATGCGCCGATTCCGAGGGCCGAGGAGCGCACCGTGTGCGCCGCTTCGCGCCAGCTCTGATCATCAACGGCTGCATCGAGCCGCTGCATCATCAAGGCCGATTGACGCAGGAACAGGAACAGGACCTCGATCTCCAGATCCTTGTTGCCAAAGGTCTGGCGGGCGAGATGAACAAGATCGACCGGACGATCAAGGGTGGCTTCAGATCCGGGTGCAAAAGACATCGGGGTAGAAGACATGGAAGCTCCACGCGGCGCGTGGTGGCTCCACGCATGGCCTGCAACACTACGACCATATCGCTTAAGGCCGCGTTAGCCCGCGCATTGAAAGGCGCACTCCACGACCGGACGCCCTGCATCACTTATGCGGCGTACTATCCAGCCAGGTTTCATTGGGATTGAGAACACGGCATCTGCCCACCGCGCGCCGATCACATGTTCCACCATGCGCGGTGACACGTCTCTCGGGCCAGGCAAAAGACGGCCAAGTCGAGCATTCTGGCCGGGAGCGGATGACCGGGACTAAAAAAAGCCGCCGAAAAAGGTTGACGCGTGTTAACCTTAACATCCGATGTCACGGCAATTTGGCCCTTTGGGGTTTTCCCGTGCGCATGCTCCCAGTAGAGTGGGGGAGTATGCAATTGTGTTGTGGGTGGAGAACTCTGCCCGGCTCATGCGTTCTTTGCACGGTGGTGTAGTATGGCTAATCAGACGCGAAAGTCGCCCGATGCCGGGCAGGAAGCGTTGTCAGCGGTTGAGCGGGCTCTCAATCTCGATGACCTCGCATCCAGCCAGAAGCCAGATGCTCTCCCTCGTGCTGATGAAACGCCTTTGCTGTCTGGCGCGCGCCTTGGGGCGCCACATGCGCCAGCCGCAAACGGGCTTTCCGGCGGTATTGCGGTCGATGACAGCCGCGCTGCGCCGCGGCTTGCGCCACCCTCGTCTGCTGCAAACGATGATGCGCGTGGCTCCGCTTCGATCCTCGCCTTGATTGATCGCCAGCCGTCCCGGTCCGCATACTGGGTGGCGCTGTTTGGCTCGATCGTTTGGGTTGCGCTCGCTTTTGGTCTGGCCGCAGCCGTCTTCGGCATTGAGCCGAGCAATTCTTTGACCATGTCAGGCCTGCGGGATAATCCGTCGCTTCTCGGCTTTATTGCCTCGGTCTTCGTCCCGGTTTTGATTTTCTTTGCCATCGCGCACGTGCTCTGGCGTGCGGCGCAATTGCGCCTTGCCGCGCGTGCCATGTCTCAAATCGCATTGCAGCTTGCGCAGCCCGAGGAAATCGCGCGCGAAGCGATCCTTTCGGTTGGCCATGCGGTCAGGCGCGAAGTTGCGGCGATGGGCGATGGAATCGAGCGCGCAGTGGCGCGGGCCGGCGAACTCGAAACGCTGGTTCATTCCGAAGTGGCTGCTCTCGAGCGCTCCTACAACGAAAACGAAATGAAGATCCGTGGGCTTGTCGATGAGTTGGCAGCCCAGCGTGATGCTGTCGTCAACAATGCCGAGCGCCTGCGCGGTGCCATTGCCGGCGCCCATGAGGCGTTGTCGCGCGACCTTGTTGATATGTCCGACAAGATTTCCCACACCATGTCTGATGTGGGCACGCGCGTGACCCGCGTTCTTGGCGAACGCGGCGAACAGATCACGACGCAGCTTTCCGAGGCCGGGGATCAGATTACGGCAGCCATGACGAGCCGGGGCGATGATCTGGTCATGCGCCTTTCGGCCACCGGATCAAACGTTGAGTCCATGCTGTCGCGGTCGACTGAAACCATGACGAAGCTCCTTTCGGAGCGTGGCGATGAGATCAACACGACCCTGACACGCACCGGCAGCGAGATTGCCGACACGATTTCTGTCCGTGGCAAGGCATTGACCGACACGCTTGCGATGACCGGCTCAACCATCACGAGCGAGCTCGCAAGTGCCGGCTCAAGCATCACGCACGA
>JAIYEB010000351.1 GCA_027487195.1 Hyphomicrobiales bacterium
AGCACATCGCCCATGCCGCCATGCGGCAGCCGCCCAAGCGCAACAATATCGCGCACGGGCAACGGCCAATAGGCCACATGGCCTTGCGGGAGATAGGCGAGAGCCCGCGCCCTAGCGCGCCTGTCATGGGCAGCAACACCCTCAATCGTGACGCTGCCGGAATGGGTCTGCAGGCCGGCGAGCGCACGCACGAGGGTTGTCTTGCCCGCACCGTTCGGACCAACAAGCGCAACCCGTTCGCCTGCGGCAATCGACAGGCTGGCGTCCTCCAGCACGCGCTTACCGCCAAGCTCGACCGTGATGTTCTTCGCCTCAAGCAGCGCGCTCATGCCGAACTTCCCGAGAGCTCGCGCCGCCGGCGAAACACGATCCACAGAAAGAACGGCACACCGATCAGCGCAGTCAGCACGCCGACCTTGATCTCGCCATTGGACGGTATCAGCCGCACACCAAGATCTGCTGCCGACAGAAGCGCTGCGCCAGCAAGCGCAGATGGGATCAGGACGCGCTCCGGATCATGGCGGACCAGCGGGCGCACGAGATGGGGCGCAACAAGCCCGATAAAGCCAATGGCACCAGCAACCGCAACGCAGGCGCCAACGCCCGTGGCAACGCCAACCACCACCAGCATCCGGACCCGGTCAACCGCAAAGCCCAGGCTTTGTGCCACCTCCTCGCCAAGCGTCATGGCCTTGAAGGCCCGGCCATGGGCCAGCAGAAGCACGACGGATACCAGCGCAAAGGGCGCGAGGATCGCCAGATGGCGCATGGTCCGGTCTTCAAGACTGCCAAGAAGCCAGAAAACGATCTCGGTGACGGCAAAAGGGTTTGGCGCGAGATTGATCGCTAGCGAGGTCAGCGCGCCCGCGAGGCTCGAAATGGCAAGACCGGCGAGGATCAACACCACAAGGCTTGCTGAACGGCCCGCGACAAGAACCAGCAGCCCGACCGACAGGAAGGCGCCCGCAATGGCCGCCACCGGCAGCGCAAACGACAGCGCATCGACAAACCCGAAATACAGGACCAGTACGGCGCCAAGGGCCGCAGCCTGCGGCGCGCCAAAAAGAGATGGCGCGGCAAGCGGATTGCGCAAAAGGCCCTGAAGGGCGGCGCCAGACAGGCCAAGCACCGCACCAATCAGGATGGCAAGGAGCGCGCGCGGCAGCCTGATTTCACGAACGACAAGGCCGGTGGCCCCTTCGCCCGTCCATAGCCCGTGCCAGACATCATGCGCCCCAAGCTGCGCTGGCCCGAGAAACAGGGACAACGTTGCGAACATCACAACGGCAAGGACAAGGAGAAGGTTCAGACGGCGGGAAGACATAGCGCATCGCTACCCTGCGTTTGGCTCGCTTGCCAGAGCCTTCCACACGGGCGAGCGTGTCGGCACATGCTCCAATCCGCACTTGTCTTCGGCCTGTCCGGCACCGAACTCCTGATCATCACCGCCATCATGGTCCTTGCGACCGTGATCCAGATGGCAATCGGGATCGGGCTTTCGCTGTGCATGATCCCGCTTCTGGCGCTGGTCTCACCCGAGCTCGTTCCAGGCCCTGCCGCCCTTGCGGCCTACTGCGTCATGATCGCCATGGTCGCTGGCAAGACGCGGCTGATTGTGCCTGGCGAGATTGGCTGGGGTGCCGGCGGCCTCCTGATCGGGACAATCCTTGGTGTTGTTGCGCTCTCGTTCGTGCATCCCGAGAGCCTGCCGCGTGTGTTTGGCGTTTTGATCCTCGTCGCGGTCGCGCTTTCGCTCAGCGGGCTTTCTCTCAAGGTCATCCCGCAACACATTGCCGGCGCCAGCATTCTGTCCGGCATTATGGGCGGAATGTCGGGTATCCACGGGCCATTGATTGGCCTGGTCTATGCGCGCGAAAGCCCGGAAAAGGTGCGGGCGACCCTCGGGCTTTACTGGATTGTCGCCTACACGCTGCTGATCGTGATCCATATGGCTGCGGGCCGACTGGCCCTGCCTGATCTGGCAAGGGCCGTCGTTCTGTTACCTGGCATCGGGCTTGGTGTGCTGATTGCGCCGGCCATCGCACGGCGCGTCGATGGAAGACGCATGCGCATCGGGCTTTATGCCATCGCCATTGCTAGCGCGGTTGCGCTTCTCCTGCGCTGAAGTCTGCCAGTTGATCCGCGCGCCAAGACCTTGCAAAGAACGGCCATGAACTGGCGGTTGTGCCTTTTGCTTTTGGTTGTGCTCTGCGCTGGCCCCGCTGCCGAGGCGCGCGCCCTGCGCGTCATGTCGCTCAACCTGTGCGCCGATCAACTGTTGATGGCGCTGGCGGACCCGGCGGACATCGTTTCGCTGTCGCCGTTTGCAAGGGATGCGCGACTGTCGTTTCTGGCAGAAACGGCGGCAACCTTTCCGCTCAATCGCGGGACGGGCGAAGAGGTGCTGGTCGCCAAACCAGACCTTGTGCTAATAGGCCGCTTCGGCAGACCCGCGACGCGCGAACTTCTGCGCCGTTTCAATGTTGCAACCGAAACGCTCGAACCCTGGCGCGGCCTTGACGATGGCGTGGCCCAGATCCGCAGAATTGCCGAACGCCTGGGGCGCGCGGAGCGAGGAGAAGCGCTCATCTTGCGCATCCGCGAAGCCGAACGCGACGCGCGCGCCGTTGCAGGTGCAAAGCTCTCGGCGGTGATGCTTCAACGGCGCGGATGGGTTGGCGGACCTGACAGCTTTACCGGCGCGTTGATCGAACATGCGGGGCTCATCAATGCCGCCCCAAATCTTGGCCTGTCGCGCTCGCGCTTTGTGCCGCTGGAGCAGATCGTGATGCGGCCACCCGACCTCCTCGTGCTTTCAAGCCTCGACCCACAGGCCGTCGATCAAGGTACAGCCCTGTTGGGCCATCCTGTTCTCAATGGCATGTTTGATGTGAGCCAGCGCATCGCAATCCCCGAGCGGCTCGTGGTTTGCGGTGGCCCATCAACGCCCGATGCGCTGCGCCACATTGCAGCAGAAGTCCGGCGGGTCGCGCCATGATCCTGTTTTCAGATGTCGCGCTGGTTGTCCTGTTTGCACTACTGATCGATGCGATCATCGGTGACCCTCCGTCCCTGTGGCGACGCGTTCCCCATCCCGTCGTTTGGATCGGGCGGGTGATTGCGTGGATGGAAGCGCAGGGCAATGTGCCAACACATCCCGAGGCTGATCGCAGATCGGCGGGCGTCTTTGCAGTCATAGGTCTGGTGCTCGGTGCCTTCGTGATCGGCGTCACGATCGAGGGCATCCTGCGCCTTCTGCCGCTCGCTGAACTCTGGCTTGGGGTCGTCGGTGCGGTCTTGATCGCGCACAAGAGCCTGCATGACCATGTCAGGGCGGTGCGCGATGCGCTGAGACATGACCTCGAGGTTGCGCGCAGTGCGGTTGGCATGATCGTCGGGCGCGATACGGCTGAGCTGGAAGAGGGCGGCGTGGCGCGGGCTGCAATCGAATCAGCTGGCGAAAGCTTCTGCGATGCCATTGCAGCGCCTGTGTTCTGGTTCCTGCTCCTCGGCCTGCCGGGGCTCTTGATCTACAAGGCCGTCAACACCGCAGACTCGATGATTGGCCACAAGGACGAGCGTTATGGTGCCTACGGCTTTGCCGCAGCAAAGCTTGACGATGCCATGAACTATGTCCCGGCCCGTCTTTCAGCGCTGATCATCGCCGTTGCCGGGCTGTTTGCCCTCGCCTCGCCCATCGACCGAACGCTCGGTGTCGTGCGGGCGGATGCGAGAAAGCACGACTCGCCGAACTCAGGTTACTCCGAGGCAGCGTTTGCTGGAGTTCTGGATGTGGCGCTTGGTGGCCCGCGCGCCTACCAGGGAACAATGATCGACCTGCCATGGTTCAACGCTTCCGCCAGAAGCGCGCTGACCCATGAGGATGTCTCAAACGCCTTGAAGCTGCTGAATGCCAGCACGCTCACGCTGGCGATTGGCGTCTTCGCAATTGCGCTTGTACAGCTCGCCACCTGAAGCCGCGGTGCGAAGGTATCCGGTGCTTAAGCCTCGTCGTCCAACTCGGCTTCGTCGGGTGAGCCAATGCCGTAGCGACGAAGCTTGGCATAGAGGCTCTGGCGGCTCAGACCGAGCATCTGGGCTGCGGCTGCACGATTATCCCGCGTGATCTTGAGGGCAGCTTCGATAGCGAGCTTCTCGATCACATCCGCCGATTCCCGGACAAGATCCTTGAGCGGTACACGGCCAACCAGGCTGGCGAGTTCGCCGGGGCTGCGTGCACGCTCCGATTCAATTTCAGCCGGCATGACCATGCCCGAGCGGGCGCGACGGATAATGAAACCAATCGTTGCAGGCTCGGTATCCGAAGCCATGACCGCCGTGACCTCGACCTCCTCGCGAACGCCGTAGGTGCCATTCAAAACCGTACCAAAGTCACGCACCACGCCATGCTCGCGCAGGTTTGACATCAGCACGCCAACATCCACGCCCGGGCGCCCGAGCCACGTCTCGAGCAAGCCACCCCGCGCCAGTTCGGGCGTTGTCAGCTGAACCATGTCGAGAAACGCCGTGTTTACATCAATCACACGTCGGTCGAGATCCGTAAGGACAAAGCCATCCGGCAAGGCCATGAGGACCGCCGTGCTGGCACCGCTCCCGGATGCAACCCGCGCAGCTGCGCGTCCGGCAATCTTCACGGGCTCGAATCTGAGCAGGAGATGCGTGCTGCCATCCTGGCGAAACACCGCACAGCGCACCACGCACTCGACCTCGGCTGTGCGAAGCCCGACCTGAACCGGGTCGGCTTTGCCAAGCGCTATTGCGGACGCGACAAAGCTATCGAGAGCCTCCGTTGAGGCCACATCGACGAGCTCCATCAGCGGGCGCGCAACGATATCACCCGCCGTTGAGCCCGACAGCTCGACCAGCGCCGGATTGGCATCAATCACCCGCCGCGTTTGTCCATCAACGATGACAACCGGCTCGGATGTGACGTGAAACAGCAGGCGATAGCGGGTTTCAGCCTGCTTCAGCTTGGCATAGTCACGCTCCAGAGTGCGCTGCGCCTCAACAAGGCGCTGCTGCATGCGCGACAAGGCCCTAAGGTCCTGGCCAAGCAGGATAACCGCCGACGAGCCAGGCATCGGCACCGCATTGTAGCGGATCGGAAGGTCGCCGCCCTCGCGCATGGTGTGATTGACTTCACGCGGCCTGAAAGCCTTGCCCGAGCGCACATCGCTCAAAAGCTCCTCGACCTTCGGCCGGCTTTCAACCGTCACCGTGTCGAGGAAGCGACGGCCGATCCAGCCGGGATGGCCGTTCGAGCGAACATCGGCACCGGCAATCTCAAGGGCGCTGCTGAAAGCGATGTCCTGAACAAGTCCCTCGCGGTCAATAACAACGGAAATATCAGCGGCAGCCGCAATAAGCTCCGCTGCGGCGTGCCCGGTAAGGGTGCCGATGCTAGTTTGGGGCGAATGAAAACGAATCACGGCAGTCCTCGACAACACTCCGCCAGTTTACGGAATTCGGCCGACAAGTGACGCATGAATATTTCGCCAGAATGGCTTAGGCACGAAGCAGCGCGCGACCAATTTCGACCGCATCACGCGCATTGCTGATCAAAGCATCGGCATCAAGTTCAAAACACGCCTGCGGATCGTGCATCAGCGCACTGCCGCCAACCAGGATCGGAATATGGCGATCAGGGTGCTGGGCACGGATCTGTCGAATGAGCTCGTTCAATCTCGGTGCAAGGCTGGAGTGTCCTAGCGAGATCCCAACCATGTCCGCATTCATGCGCGCAACCGCAGCCAGAATCGCGTCTTCGGAGTTGCCAAGGAGCGTTGCAACCTCAAAGCCGGCATGGCGGAAAATCTGTTCGATCAGCACCGCGCCAATATCGTGATCATCACCCGGAGCCGCACACATCAAAAGGCGTTTGCCCGGCAGGCACGACACGGGCAGCTCGCGCTCAACAAGTGAATCAAGCCGCCGCGTCAGGACCTGCAATGTGCTGGTTGCAACGGTGACATCGGCAAATCCCAGCCGATCTGTGTTCCAGGCGTCACCGAGACGGTACGCCATGGGAATGATGAGGTCGAACACCACATCCTCGAATGAGGCACCGGCGTCGAACGAGGCTTCCAGCAACTGGATGGCGCGGCCTGCATCAGCAGCGATGAGATGAACTTCAAGGTCATCAAGGCTTGGCAGCGCAGGATGCATGTCTGCGACGGACTGAAGTCTCTGGGGGCTTGCGACGGGCAGCGCATCAGCCGCATGGGCGCGAAACAGCAGGGGCAGAACGCTGGACCGCACAACATCAGAAATCATTGACGAGCGCTCCCCTTCGCCACGCAAAAGCGGCATTGCGGAGCGGGCGCGCTTGCGGATTGTGGCTGAGCGCATGTGGCCGGAATGTCGGACTGTTCCGCTACCGAGATCACCGCTGTCCTTCGCCAGACCGCTTGTCTCGACACTGTCGGTCACCTCAGTCCCAGGGCGCGTTTGCGCAAAGCCTGACGGCGTCCGCGTGTCAACGCGGATAGGATCAGCTCCCTCAGACATTGTCCACCCCGCATGACAGATCGAATGCGCTCAAGGCGCACGACATTCGATGCGGTCCGTTGGCTCGGGCCGATCTCCACCCCATTCACGACCCCTTTATCGCGACGAGATGGTCTATTAAGCAACCAATAGCCGGCATTTTAATGCAAGGGCATCCGTTATCTGGTCTATGCGCGCTCTCCCGTAAGCACGAACCCGGTATGGGGCAAAAACAGGCCTTAAAACGTCCAATCGAATTGACAGTTTCACGCTCGCGTCCCTAGCTTGAGCGTGCTGGAAACCGACTATGTCGCTCTGAGACGACAGTTTGGGCCGGCTGGGAATGGCAAGACGCCGGGGAGACCCAATGACGGATGTGTCGGCACGAGGACAGGCCACTGCGGGAGGCGAGCGCAACGGCGCTGGCGTATCGCATGTCAGCCGCGCTCGCCCGCTCTATACTCCGGAAGAACGGATCCGCCGCGACACCTCGGTCTGGACGCTGGTGCAGGGCATTCTCGCCCCGGTGCAGTTCCTGGTTTTCCTGGTCTCGCTTGGCCTCGTGCTCAGAACGCTCGTTACGGGCGATGGCTATGCCGTCGCCACGGCCTCCATCGTCGTCAAGACGCTGGTTCTCTACACGATCATGATCACCGGCTCGATCTGGGAGAAGGTCGTGTTCGATGCCTGGCTGTTTGCGCCAGCCTTCTTCTGGGAGGACGTGGTCAGCATGCTCGTGCTGGCGCTGCATACAGCCTACCTGGTCGCTCTCCTTACAGACGCGCTTGGCGCGAGCGAACTGCTTTGGCTCGCGCTCGCAGC
>JAIYEB010000153.1 GCA_027487195.1 Hyphomicrobiales bacterium
GCCTTCGATGATGACAAGCGTTGCCTCAACGAGTGGTGGCGGGCGCTTGGCAACGGCTGCGGAGTATTCCGGTGAGGCGTAGCAGGCGCGGGCGTCTTCGATCGAGGCGAACTCGATCACGACATGGCGCGGGCGGGTTTCGCCCTCAACGCAGGTGAACGCGCCGCCGCGCACCAGAAACCGTGCGCCATACTTCTTGAAGGCAGGTCCGTTCAGCGCACGATAGGCCTCATAGGCGGCCTGATCATTGATCGCGATATCGGCAATCCAGTAGCCCTTGGGCATGTTACGCTCCGCTGTGATTGAAGCGTGGTTGTTGCAGCCCGATACGCCAGAGACAAGTCACGGACAAAACCTGACAGGGGACCGGCTGTTTCGAACGATTGCCTAGGTTTGGACAAATCAGATAGCCATAGACCTCTCGTGTTCCGTGGGAGACGCCTGTGACCCTTCGTTTCGCTGCGGCCAGTTCCGCACTGGCCCTGTCGCTTGTCTTGAGCGGGGCGGCATACGCGCAGCAGGATGGTGAGCCAGCCGTTTCCGTTGCGCAGGTCCTGCGCCCGGCTCTCGTGATGGATGTGGCGTCCGGCAATGTCATGCATGCGGTAGACGCGCATGCGCCGTGGCATCCCGCATCCTTGACCAAGATGATGACGATTTACGTGGCTTTCCGCGCCGTGCAGGAGGGTCGGCTTGGCATGCAGTCCATGCTCAGGGTGAGCCCGCTCGCAGCCCGGCAAGCCCCTTCGAAGATGGGCTACAGGGCGGGGACGGAAGTCTCGCTTGAAGCGGCCATCATGATGCTGATGGTCAAATCGGCAAACGATATCTCGGTGACAGTTGCTGAAGGCGTTTCGGGCAGTCTCGAGGCGTTCGTTGCCGAGATGAACGCCCATGCGCAGGCGCTTGGAATGAACAGCACGGTCTGGCGCAATGCCAATGGCCTGCATCATCCCGAGCAGGTCACGTCCGCGCGGGACATGGCGCTTCTGGCACGAAGCCTGATCGTCGATTTTCCCCAGTATCAGGGATTTTATCGCCAGCCCGCCATCACCGCTGGCCGGCGGACCATGCGCAATTTCAACGCGCTGATCGGGCGCTATGCCGGCGCGGACGGCATGAAGACCGGCTTTATCTGCGCTTCGGGCTTCAATCTCGTGGGAAGCGCAACCCGCGACGGCCGCCGCCATGTCGCGGTGGTATTTGGAGCGCCAAACGCACGCGCGCGCGCCGAACGCGCAGCCGATCTTCTGGAACGCTCATTCGCCTTTGGAGCGAGCCCTTTCGGGCGCGATCTGCCGAATATCCGCGTCCTGCCGCGCCCGCTCGAAACGCCGTCCGTTGCGCCCAACATGCGCTCCGAAGTGTGCGGGCCAAACCGGCGGCGTGGCTCTGAATCGGAAGATGTCGAGGATGCGACGGCCTTTACCGGCTCTGCTGGCGGCTTGTTCGCATTTCTTGACGGTGGCAATGCGCAGGGCAGGCCCGGTGAGCCGCGCCTTGCACCGCGCACCCCGCAGATGACGCAGGGCGTCGACGCCAACGGCAACCCAACGATGGTGCGCGCTTCCCTGCTCATGCCGGTGCAGGGCGCCGTTCGCTCCCTCGTGATGGAGCAAAGTGCGGCAAACCAGCGCCAGCAGGTGCCATCTCGCGTGCGGGTTGCCTCCGCGGCCCCGGCAGACCCCGGACAGGGCGCACGGCCTGCAGCCGCCGCCGCAGCAGCGGTTGGCGCGGCGGGAGCGGCGGCAGCCGCGCGGCGCACCAATCCAGGCGCCATCCCGCGCCAGCCCACAGCCGGCACGCCGACAAACCTGACACCGCCGGGCGCCATCAGGCCGCGCCCTCCCGCAGGCCAGAATGCGACGCGCACGGCGCCGACAGCAGCACCTGCCCAGACCAGGCCCGCCCAGGCGAGACCTGCACAAGCCAGACCTGCACAAGCCAGACCCGCTCAGGCACGCCCCGCAAGGCCTGCGGCCCAGCAGGCGCCGCGGACTCAGGCGCCAGCACCGCTTCCTCCGCTTCGGCCAACGCGCAGCGACGGCTGAACCTGGCTTGCGCACCAGCCCCGCCTGCCCACATGGTAGGGGCTGGAGCGCTTGATGACTGAACCTCTGCCAAAGCCGCGCGGACCAAAGCCGCCGATCCCCGTGACTGTTCTCACGGGCTTTCTTGGCGCGGGTAAAACCACGCTTTTGAACCGGCTTCTGAACGATCCGGCGCTTGCCGATACGTTGGTGATCGTCAACGAGTTTGGCGAGGTTGGCCTTGATCATCTGCTGATCGAGGCTCCGGCCGATGGCATTGTGGAGCTATCGGCGGGTTGCCTGTGCTGCACGGTGCGCGGCGACCTGATTGCAACGCTTGAAGATCTGCTGCGCCGGCTGGACAACAACCGGATCAAGCCGTTCCGGCGCGTCATCATCGAGACCACGGGCCTTGCTGACCCAGCACCTGTCCTCCAGACCCTGCTGGTTCATCCCTACCTGATGATGCGCTACAAGCTTGCGGGCGTTGTGACGGTCGTTGATGTGATCAACGGGTCAGGCGTGCTTGACCGGCATCGCGAAGCAGCCAGGCAAGTCGCGGTCGCAGACCGGATTGTGCTGACAAAGTCAGACCTTGCGACGGATACTGCGGCGATCGTGCGCGTTGCGAACCTGCGCCAGAGGCTGAAACTGCTCGCGCCGGGCGCCACGCAGCTTGAGGCGGTCAGCGCGGCTGCTGCCGATCTCGTCCTGACCGCGCCGTTCGATGCCAGCGCGAAGCCTGCGGATGTTCAGGCCTGGCTGTCTGATGGCGCGCTGATCGCCGGAACCAATCACGACCATGGGTCAGGCAACGGGTTTGACCTGAACCGTCATGACGCGACGATTCACGCCTTCGTGCTGCGGTCCGAGACAGCGCTGTCTGCGGGCGCGCTTGAGATGTTTCTTGATCTCGTGAAGGCGGCGCACGGCGCGCGGCTGTTGCGCGTCAAGGGGCTTGTGTCCGTCAGCGAAGCGCCCGGCCGGCCCGTGCTGATCCACGGGGTGCAGCATACGTTTCATCCCCCCATCGTGCTGGAGCGTTGGCCGGACGAGGATCAGCGCACACGGATTGTGTTTATCGTCGACGGTGCGCCGCAGGACGAGATTACGCGGCTTTTTGAGGCGTTTGGCTCATTCCGGACAGGCCCCGCAACTGCACCAGAAGCACAAGCGCTGCGAAGCTGAGAAGCGCGCCGAGGCCGAGCGTCACAATAACGCCGCCGGCATTGAGTGTGGCGGCAAAGAGTGTGGGGGCAACCGCATAGGCCAGATGTTGCGGCAGACCGATACGGCCCATGACGGTTGCATAGCCCTCGCGGCCAAACAGTTCGAGCGGTATCGTTGATCGGCCTAGCGCCATGGCACCAGCGCCAAGGCTGTACATTGACAACAGGACGCCGGCGACAAACGCATCCTGGCCGAACGGACCAAGCAGCAACAGGGTTGCAACCATCAGGCTGACGGCAATCAGCGCGCTGTCGATCGCCGACAGCCAACGGCTGAGCACGAGGTCCGTTGCCCGGGCAAATACGCTGGCAGGGCCAAGCAGGCTTGCCAGTGCCAGCGCGGTCAAGGGCGCGTGACCGAGCGCTTCCATCAGTCCGATCATGTGCAGGAACAGGCCCCATGAGGCAAAGCCCTGGAGCGATGTTGCAATGGCAAACAGGCGAATGGCGCGCTCGCGGCTTCCAGGGGGAACCAGCCTGTTGATGACTTCGGGTTGATCGGCAAGGATATCGTCAGCCCTCGGCCCTCCTGCAGGGACCAGCAACAACGCCAGAGGGGCACAAACAAGGGCATTGAGGGCGGCGAAAGAGAAGAACGTGCCGCGCCACCCAAGTGTCGCCTCGGCCATCGTGGTCAGCGGCCAGAATATGGCGGGCGACATGGCGGTGATTATCGTGACCATGGCCATACCAAACCGCGCGTGCCGTCCACCTTGCTGGGCCATGACGGTCACCGAGGCCTGCATCAGCGCCAGCGGCGCGCCAAGACCCATGATCGCCCAGCCAAGCAGATAGCTCCACCGCTCGACAGAAACGCCAATCGCGAACAGTCCGAGGCCAACGAGGACAAAGCCTACAGCCATGGCTTCGCGCGGGCCGCGCCGATCAAACATGCGGCCAACGGCGGGCGAAAACAGCGCCGAGACGATCAGCATGACGGCCGTTCCCGCGAAGACCCACTCCTTGGAGAAGCCGAGTTCCTGGGAGACCGCACGCCAGATCACCGCCGGCGCGTTGAACGTCGAACCCCAGCCGATGATCTGAAGGAATGACAGGATGGCTGCGAGCCGCAGAATATCAGGCCGGGTCGGGGCGCTGAGGGCGGCGCTCATTCCGTCGCCGGGTCGAGCACATGGCGCGCAACCGCAAGCGTCTCCGGGGCGTTTCCGGTTTCGGCGGCAAACGCGAGCACCAGCGCTTCGTCAGACAGGACATGGTCGAGGATGGCCGTGAAGAACCACGGTTCACGCGCAGATGCGCGCAAAGTCTCCGGTCCAAGGCCTGAAAGCGACAGGAACCGCCCAAGGCGCTCGGGCTCGCTCGCCAGAAAGCCAAGGGCGGCGATTGCTACGCCCTCGGCACCATCACGCGTCAGTCTGGATCGCTGAGACCTCATATGATTGTCCTTACCATTGGGAAACGAACCTTCGGTAGTATGCGCCAGAGAAGGGAAGGCGTGCATTCGGCGCATACGCGCTACTTCGCCCAGTGAAGCCATGGTCAAGACAGTCCTGATCGTCGAGGACAACGAGCTCAACATGAAGCTCTTCAACGATCTGTTGGAGGCGAATGGCTATCGCACCCTGCAGACCAAGGACGGAAACTCCGTCCTTGAAATTGCGCGGCGCGAGCGGCCCGACCTCATCCTCATGGATATCCAGCTTCCTGAGGTTTCGGGCGTCGAGGTCACGAGGTGGCTCAAGGACGACGATGACCTGAAATCGATTCCCATCGTGGCCGTCACCGCCTTTGCGATGAAGGGCGACGAGGAGAGAATCCGCGCAGCCGGCTGTGAGGCCTACCTGTCCAAACCCATTTCCGTCGCGAAGTTCGTCGGCACCATCCGCGGCTTCCTTGGCGACGGGCGGAGCTAGAGCAATGACAGCACGCATCCTTGTCGTTGACGATATCGAAGCCAACGTGAAGCTGCTTCAGGCGCGGCTCACCGCCGAGTACTTCGATGTTCTGACAGCAAGCAACGGTCCAGAGGCCCTCTCATTGCTCGATGACAATGTGATCGATCTCGTCCTGCTCGATGTGATGATGCCTGGCATGGACGGGTTCGAGGTGTGCGCCCGCATCAAGGCAAACACGCGCATCCACCATGTCCCGGTTGTCATGGTCACCGCGCTTGA
>JAIYEB010000162.1 GCA_027487195.1 Hyphomicrobiales bacterium
AGCCCATGCGGAGCGTTTGCCAGATGGCCGGCCATTCACAGTTCAAGAATATCATGCACCGCAAGGGCAAGCAGGACGCGCAAAAGTCCAAGCTCTTCGGCAAGCTTGCCCGCGAAATCACAGTGTCAGCCAAGCTCGGCCTGCCGGACCCTTCGATGAATGCGCGCCTGCGCGCCGCAATCATTGCCGCGCGCGCGGAGAACATGCCGAAGGACAATATTGAGCGCGCCATCAAGAAGGCCGCCGGTGCCGACGGCGAGAGCTATGAGGAAATCCGCTACGAGGGTTATGGCCCGGGTGGCGTCGCTGTCATCGTCGAGGCCATGACGGACAACCGCAACCGCACCGCTTCAGACGTTCGCTCGACGTTTTCAAAGTACGGCGGCAACATGGCTGAGACCGGCGCGGTGTCGTTCATGTTCGACCGGCTCGGGCAGATCGAGTTTGAGGCCAGCGTAGCGTCAACTGACGCCATGATTGAGGCGGCGATCGATGCGGGCGCTGAAGATGTGGCGCTGGAAGGCGACCGGCACGTGGTTTTGACCAAGCCAGATGCGCTTGCGGAAGTCTCAAAAGCGCTTGAAGCGAAGTTTGGGGAGCCGAAGCGCTCGGCGCTTGCATGGCGGGCGCAAAACAACGTGCCGATCGAGGACGAAGCCGGCGAGAAGCTGATGAAGCTTCTGGAGACGCTCGACGATCATGATGATGTGCAGTCGGTCGTGGCTAACTTCGAACTCTCGGAAGCGTTGATGGCGAAGATGGCCGGATAGGTGCCTCAGGCGTAGGCCATTGGTTCTGGCGCGCCTTTGCGCAACACCGCGAGAAGGCCCGGAACCGGGCGGCCCGCGTCATGGCGCGTCACCGCAACGTCAAGGCTGACAACCTCAAAGCCGTGGGCTTTCGCGCAGGTTCTGAGGTAGCTTTCGCTGTGGCCAAAGCGAAGATCATCGCCAAGCCGGTAGCCGGATGAAGGTCCGGACTGGACAGTGAAAGCAAACAGGCCGCCCGGCAGGAGCGCCCCTGCAACGGCTGCAAACACCGGTTCGAGTGCGCCAACATAGACAAGCACATCGGCCGCCAGAACAAGATCAGCCCCGGATTGGCGATTGAGCCATGGCACCATGTCGCCGGCATCAAGCTCCGAGTAGCGGTTTCTGGCCCGCGCCAGGCTGATCATGCGCCCGGACAGGTCGACACCTGCCAAGTCAACAACTTCAACCGGCAGCGCGTCGGCCATAAGACCGGTGCCGCAGCCAAGATCGAGCGCGCGGGCAAATCTGCGACCCGGGGCGGCGGCCCTGATCGCTGCTGCAATGAGGTCTGGCGCACAATAGGCCAGCGCTCCGACGAGGTGGCTCTCAAACCGCTCGGCATAGCCATCGAAAAGGGCCTCGACATGGGCAGGCGGTGCACCTGATGGCGTCAGGCCGCGAAGACGCGCGAGCCTCAGACCTGCACCGGCAACGTCCTTCGCATCCAGCGAAAGTGCGGTCTCATAGGCCAGGGCCGCAGCAGTCATGTCTCCAGCCTTCTCGAGGATTGTCCCACGCTCGACGTGGCCTGGAGCAAAGTCGGGTGCGCGCTCAAGCGCCTGAGCCATCAGGTCAGCCGCGATCTCCCATTCCCCGTCGCCGGCATAGGATTGGGCAAGCGCAAAGCGCTGGTCGGCAAGGGGGTCGCCTGTGGTCCGTAACGGCATGGTGTTCATATAGGCTGAGCCGGCGGGGCTTGCACCTCGTCGCATGGACGGCCTATTGCCAACGCCATGCGCGCCTCTGATCTCCTGCAACCAAGGCCAGAAGGGCTCTACTGTCCGCCCGCCGACGCATACATCGATGCGATGCGCCCGGTGCCGCGCTGCCTCATCACCCATGGCCATTCAGACCATGCCCGCACAGGACACGGGGCGGTTCTTGCCACGGCTGAAACGCTGGACATCATGGCAATACGGATGGGGGAGGGCTTTGCCGGTTCGCGGCAGGCGATCGCCTATGGTCAGCCGCTGCGCCTCAACGAAGCAACCATCACGTTTGTTCCCGCCGGCCACGTGTTGGGCTCAGCCCAGATCGCGATTGAGTGCCGGGGCTTTCGAATTGTTGTTTCGGGCGATTACAAGCGCCAGCCTGATCCAACATCCGCGCCGTTCGAGCCGGTCGCCTGCGATGTGTTTCTGACCGAGGCGACCTTCGGTCTGCCCGTGTTCCGCCATCCCGATGCAGGCCAGGAGATTGCGCGGCTCATTCAATCGCTGGCGCTGTTTCCCGATCGGCCGCATCTTCTTGGCGCGTACGCACTTGGAAAGGCGCAAAGGCTGATCGCGCTGTTGCGTGCCAGCGGGTTTGACAGGCCGATCTGGCTTCATGGCGCGCTGGTCAAGCTGTGCGCCTACTACGCCTCCCGTGGGATCGATCTTGGTGACCTGCGACCCATCGCCGGACAAGGCAAGGCGGATCTCGCCGGTGAATTGATCCTGTGCCCGCCCAGTGCCATGGCTGACCAGTGGTCGAGACGCTTTGGCGATCCCGTGACCTGCTATGCCTCGGGCTGGATGCGCATTCGGGCCCGCGCCAGACAGCGCGGCGTTGAACTGCCGCTGGTTATTTCGGACCATGTCGACTGGCATGACCTGACCCGGACCATTGTTGAAACCGGATGCGGCGAGCTCTGGGTCACGCATGGCGAAGCGGACGCGCTGGTGCGCTGGGCCGAATTGCGCGGGTTGCCTGCCAAACCCCTCCATCTCGTTGGCTACGGTGATGAGGAGGCGGAATGAACCGCTTTGCAGCTCTTCTCGACCGGCTCGCCTACGAGCCGCGCCGCAACGCAAAGA
>JAIYEB010000394.1 GCA_027487195.1 Hyphomicrobiales bacterium
ATTGCCGCCGCCAAACTGGCGGATTGCCACGATCTCATCATGCGTTTGCCTGACGGATACGCGACACGGCTCGGCGTTGAGGGTGCTCCGCTGTCGACAGGCCAACGCCAGCGTCTGGCGCTTGCGCGTGCGCTCTATGGCGATCCGAGGCTGGTGATCCTGGACGAGCCCAATGCAGCCCTCGACGCCGAAGGCGAGGCGGCTCTGGCCAGCACGATCGCAGCGCTCAAGCAAAAAGGTGCGACGATCATCTTCACCAGCCATCGCGAGTCGCTCGTGCGCCATGCCGACCGGATCATTGGCCTTCGTGAAGGCCGCGTCGTTGCAAACCAGCCCATGGCAAGCGTCCCGGGCGGGGCAGCACCTCAGGCGAGCGCACAGTCTGCTGGTGCGTCGCGCTCCAACCTGCGCCCCCTGCGGACAGCTGAACCCACGCCGGAGCCTGCGGAATGACCGGCGTTCTTGAAAAGGTGCGTGGCCCGGTCCTTGGCGGCATCACCACCATCCTGGTGTTTGTCGGCTGCATGGCCATGTGGTCGTCTGCGGCCCCCATAGCCGGAGCCACGATTGCGCGCGGCACGGTTGCGCCGGAAACAAACCGCAAGACCATCCAGCATTTCGAGGGTGGCGTGTTGCGCGCAATCCTGGTGCGCAACGGCGAAAGTGTCGCCACCGGTCAGCCCCTGTTCGAAATGGAACCGGTCGCTGTGCGCGGGCAACTCGCGACGATCGACGGCCAACTCTGGCGCGCCCGGGTCGAGCGTCTGAGGTTGCTGGCGCATCGTGAGGGGCGCACGACCTTTGATGCTTCTGCCGCCGGGCGAGCGCCCGAAGGCGATGTGGAAGCCGCGAGCTTCCTTGAAGCGCAGAATGCCAGCTTCCGCTCGCGCCGCGACGCCGAGATTGAGCGGCGCAATGTCCTGCAGGCCCAGATTGCCCAGATGACCGAAGTGCAGCGTTCCGCCGTGGATCGCCAGCGCCAGACCCGCACCCAGCTTGCATCCGTTGACGAAGAGCTGGCCATGGTGCGTCCCCTGATCGCTCAGGGCTATCTGCGCCGTCCGCGCCTGCTGGCTCTTGAACGCGATCGCTCCAGGCTCACCTCGGAACTCCAGACCGCAGAGGCGGAAGGTCGGCGCGCAGGGGAAGCCATGCGCGAGAAGCGCACCGAAATGGCCAATCTGCCGAACGTGCTGGCTGCCGAAATGGGTTCTGAAATCGCCCGCCGCGATCAGATCATCGCTGAGGCGTCGGCGCGTGCGCCGGCTCTGCGCGATCAGCTCTCGCGCACGACAGTGACAGCGCCTGAGCCGGGGATCATCACGGAACTCAGGTTCCGCGTTCCGGGCGCCGTCGTTGGGCCCGGCGGTGCGCTGGTCGACCTTGTGCCCAAGGAAGACAGGCTGGTCCTCGATGTCCGCGTTGCCCCAGGCGATATTGCCCATGTGCGCCTGGGAGCCGTCGCGCGCGTAGCCCTGCTGGCTTTCCCGTCCCGCACCACGCCGCTTGTCGTTGGGCGCGTGTTCTCGATTGCGCCGGATACCGCAACCGATCCGGTCACGCGCGAAACCTATTACCTCACCCGCGTCTCGATCGACCGCACGGAGCTTGAGACGGCCGCCCCCGGCGTCGTGCTCGGTCCGGGCATGCCGGTTGAGGCCTATGTCGAAACCATTCCGCGCACGCTGGTCGACTATCTGCTTGACCCGCTGCTGGCGGCCTGGAGGCGCGGCTTCCGCGAGGCCTGACCGCTCAGCGCAGCTTTGCGGTAAACGCCCGCAAGCCCGCAATGCAGGCCTCGATGCTCTCGCGCTTTCCGGCATAGGAAAAGCGCAGATAGCGATGCCCGTCCTCAGGGTCGAAATCATGGCCCGGCGTCGCGGCAATTCCGGTCTCAGCCAGGAGCTTTGCGGCAAACGCCTTCGAATCGTTGCTGAACCTCTGCACCGAGGCGTAGGCGTAGAACGCGCCATCCATCGGCAGGACCTCGTCAAAGCCCATGTCTGGCAACGCCGCCATCAGGGCTGCGCGATTGTCCGCATATCCAGCCTTGATGAGCTCAAGCTCAGGACCAGCATCAAAGGCCGCAAGTGCCGCGACCTGGGAGGGAAGCGGCGGCGAGATGAACAGGTTCTGCGCCAGCTTTTCGACCGGACGGAGCAGACGCTCCGGCACGACCATCCACCCCACGCGCCAGCCGGTCATGCACCAGTATTTCGAGAAGGAATTGATCACGATTGCATCGGGCTCAACCGCAAGTGCAGTCGTCTCGCCAGCGCCGTAGGTCAGCCCGTGATAGATTTCATCTGAAATGAGCCAAAGCCCGAGATCCCGCGCCGTCTGTGCGAGTTCGGACAAGGCGTTGCGGCTGATCACGGTTCCCGTCGGGTTGTTCGGGGATGCAACCAGCAACCCCTTCAGCGGCGCTTGCGCATGGGCCTCACGCACCTGAGCCGGGGTCGGGGTCCATCGCGTTGCGGCGCTGGTCCTGAGCGATACCGGCACAAGGTCGAGCGCGGCAGTGGTGTTGCGGTAGGCGGGGTATCCGGGAATCTGGACGCCAATGCGATCGCCTGCATCGAACGCCGCCAGAAAGGACAGGATGAAGGCTGCGGAAGACCCCATGGTGACGATGATGCGCTCTGGATCGACCGCAACCCCGTACTGGTCCTGGTAGTGTCGCGAAATCCGGGCGCGCAGCTCGGGCAGGCCGAACGCGCCGGTGTAGCCGACAGGCCCACCCGACAGGAGCCTCATCACCGCTTCCCGCGCAGCAAGCGGCGGTGCCGAACCCGGTTCGCCGACTTCCATATGAATGACGGCCGCACCTGACGCTTCCCGCTCGGCAGCGGCGCGCATGACATCCATCACAATGAAGGGTGAGATGTTGCTGCGCTGTGATGGCGCAGGTTGATTTCGCGACATGCCTGACACTCGGTTTTGCCACGGTAACGCCGTGATCAAGGTGTGAGGTAGCTCAACTGTGGTTGAACCGGAAGCGGCAAGCGGTTGCGCTGTCCCGTTCGCGACCGTAAACGTCGGAGTTGCATGACACTGCGATCGGACAGGAGGCACGGCCTCCGGATGTGGCTCACGGCTGGTCTCGCAGCGCTGCTGGCGCTTGCGAAGCCAGGCGGGGCTGTTGCGCAGGACGGTGGCATCCGTACCATCCGCGACACTGAAACCGAACAGCTGCTGCGCGACTATTCGCGCCCGATCCTGCAGGCCGCCGGTCTTTCGGCGGGTGGTGGCGTCCAGATTGTCATTGTACAGGACCGTGCGTTCAACGCCTTCGTGATGGATGGGCGCCGCATCTTCATTACGCTTGGGGTCTTGTTTGACTCTGTGCGGCCGAACGAAACGATTGGTGTTCTGGCGCATGAGGCAGGCCATATTGCTGGCGGGCACCTTGCGCGGCTGCGTGAGCAAATGCAGGCGGCACAGACCACCTCGATCATTGCGATGCTGGTGGGAATGGCTGGAGCCCTTGCCGGAGCTACGATGCGCGGCTCAGGCGGGGGTGACGTCGCCGGCGCTGCGGGTGGGCTCGCCATGGGCGCGCAGGATCTGACCGCGCGCACATTTCTGGCCTATGCCCGCGCCGAAGAGCAGGCTGCGGATCGCGCAGCCGTCAATTTTCTCAACGCAACCCGCCAGTCTCCGCGCGGGATGGTCGATACGTTCGCCCGCATGTCAGACGCCATGATCATGACCGCGCGCATGGCCGACCCCTATATGCAAAGTCATCCGCTGCCAGCCGATCGCCTGCAGACGCTGCGACAGGCGCTTGCCACGAGCCCTCATCGTGATGCAGTCGATCCCCCGGCGCTTGTCCAGCGCCATCGCATGATGCAGGCCAAGATCTCCGGCTTTACCGAACGGACCGATCAGGTTCTGCGACGCTACCCTCTGAGCGATCGATCTCTCGCTGCACGCTACGCGCGCGCCATTGCGAGCTATCGCTCCGGCGGAGGCCCTGAAGCAATTGCCGCCATCGATGGCCTGATCTCCGAGCAGCCGAACAACCCGTTCTTTCATGAGCTTAAGGGTCAGGCACTGCTTGAAACCGGCAATCCCAGGGCGGCCATCGCGTCCTATCGCAGGGCCTTGCAGCTTGCGCCCAACGCCCCCTTGATCCGCGCGGGCCTCGGGCGCGCGCTTGTCTCCACGGGCGACAACAATCTGATGGAGGAGGCTGTGCGCGAGCTTGAACGCGCGCTGACCGCCGACAATGAGATCCCGTTTGCCCACCGCATGCTCGCCAATGCCTATGGCAGGCGCGGTGACAATGGCCGGGCGCAGCTTGCGATTGCTCGCGGCTACATGGTCGAGGGCAATCTGACGGCTGCGCAAGGCGCTGCTCGGCGCGCACAGGCTGTACTCCCAAATGGAAGCCCGGCCTGGCTCAGAGCCGACGACATCATCAATGCGCGACGCGAGCGGCGCGACTAGTCGTTCGGATCCGATATTTGCCTCCCATCTGCGGCAAGCGTCGGAGCAAATGTATGATTCTAGTGGAATTTTCGGATTTAACACTCGAACTTGTGATTGCCGCGAAGCTGGACTTGCATGTCAAATTCGGTCCACTAGCGCCTGGAGAAGTGCCATGACCCTGAACCTTCGAACCCTCGCGCTGGCTTTCGCCATGCTTTTGCCTCTGGCCGCGCACGCCC
>JAIYEB010000386.1 GCA_027487195.1 Hyphomicrobiales bacterium
CAGAAACAACATTTTATCTAAATAAATCAATAAATTGAATTTGCGCTACGCATGAATCCGAGGTGGGGTTGCATTCCTAATTTCAGCGGAGGATTAATCATAGGTGGATTGTCCTATTTCTCCGGAGCTGATCATGTCGATGTCTATTCGCAGCAATTCAACGTTCGCCTTCGCCGTTTTGCGCCCGGATGTGCCGGGGATCAGGCGGTATGTCTCAGAGATCACCCGACGCGTGTCCTCTGTGCTCACCGTGGCCGATGAAGACATTCTGACCGATGGCCGCGGATCGCGCCGTGCATCGCTGGCTCGTCACATCACAATGTATTTGATGCACACGCTCCTGTCGGCCAGCTACTCCGCTGTGGGCGAAGCGCTCAGACGCGACCGCACGACAGTCATGTATGCAATCCGCCGGGTTGAAGCCATGCGGGAGGATCCCCGCTTCGAGCAGATGCTGGTTCTTCTGGAATGGTCGCTTCGGGATGTGCAGGCTGCCGTCAGGGGTGGGCGATGAACACCCATCGGGCGAACCAAGGCGCTGCCCGCCTGTCTGCAGACGAGAGGCGAGCGCTGACCGCCGTCAAGCTTTTGCTTGAACATGATCTGGTCCTGGTCCGCGATCAGACCGGAGGCGATGCGGTCATCATCGGCAAGGATCGCCGCCGCGTTCTGAAGGTGCCGGATGCACTGGTCATCGACCTGTTCGGTCGCGGTCTTCTGAGGCACAGCGCTGAAGGCTATCGAACAGGACCTGAGGCTTTGGCCTGGTTCAGGCGCAAGACAGCCACCCTGGATTCGTTTCGCCAACAGCATCACGCCATTCAACCGCCTTTGCAGGCTGGAAGCCCCGCCATCAACACGGAGGAGAGCCCTCTGGCATGGCTGCAGCGGCGCAAGGGCCGGAATGGTCGAGCCTATCTTGAGCCAGCGCAGTTTGCGGCCGGCGAGCGCTTTCGGCTTCTGATTGCCCGCTCCGGCCTGAGCCCACGCATCAGTTCAAACTGGGACCCCTCGGCAACGCCAGGCTCCTCGTCTGCAAACCCCTCTGACTTTGCCGATGGAACGTTGGCTGCGCGCGATGCCGTCAACGAGGCCATGTCAGCCATGGGGGCAGATCTCAGCGGCATCGTGTTCGACGTCTGCGGCCATCTCAAGGGGCTTGAAACGGTTGAGCTTGAGCGCAGTTGGCCGCGCGGAACCGCGCGCGTGTTTCTATCGATGGGCCTCAGCAAGCTTGCGATGCATTTTGGCCTGTCCAACACCGCAACCGGCTATGCGCGCGTCAGCACGCGGGCAGTTCGAACGGATGATGCATCCGGTCAGTTCAGGCCTGGCCCGATGTCGCCGTGAGGAGCGCCCTGGCATCACGCCGGATACGTTCAACCATGGAGGCCACGCCATTCGAGCGCTGGGCGGTCAGATGGTCGGCAAGACCGATGGACTTGAACACGTCCTTGGCATCAATCGCCATGATCTCCTCGGCTGTCTTTCCCGAGTAGAGCGTAACGATCAGCGCGACGAGCCCTTTGACCAGCAGCGCATCGCTGTCTGCTCGAAAGACCAGATGATTGCCTTGATCATCGACCGAGCTGACGAGCCAGACCTGGCTGGCGCAGCCGCGCACCTTGTTGGCGTCGGTCTTCTCAGCATCCGGCAATGGGCTTAACTGGCGCCCGAGGTCGATGACATAGGAGATGCGACTCTCCCAATCCTCAAGGAACGACAGGTCTTCACGGATCTCATCAAAGGTCATGGTGACGGGGTAGCGCCAGAACGCTTCAATCGCAAATGAAGAAACGCCGCGCGGAACGGGCAGGGCCCCGCGCGGCGCCCGGATGGCCATTCAGACCACCGGGGAAAGCTCGATGGATCAGCTGCGACCGTGAAGCGGCTGGGCGCTGCGATCGCGCTCGGTCAAGGTTTCACGCGCAGGGTGGGCAATGCGGGTTGCAGGCTGCGCAGGCTGCGCCGGTGTCGTTGACTGGCGACCGGCAGCAGGCGGCGGTGTCAGGTTGCGGTTTTCTTCCAGGCGCTCAGAAATGAAACCCTGAAGCACCTTGGCACCCTGGCTGGCGCGCTCGCCGAAACTCTGGATGGCCGCGCCGCCCGCAGCGCACGCCTCGGGCTGGCGGGTGCAGAAGCCCCGGGCGTCCTGCATCGCGGTTGCGATGGCGCCGATTGTCTCCGTTGCACGCACCTCAGGCGCCTGGCTCTCCGGTGGCGCCGGGATCAGCACGAGGACAATCGAGATCCAGAAAGCTGCTTTCACGAGAAACCACATGGGACTGCCCTTTCGTCGCGTGGAGCATCTGAAGCGCTCCGTTCGATGCCACACTACCCAGCGGCTGTTGCGGCCCGGTACAGAATTTCGGTCAAATTTTATCGAAACCGCAGATTTGTGCGGGCCCCGGACGGTGCGATTCACTCTCCGTTGAGGACGTTCTCCAAACGCCTGCTGCTGGCGCCGGGATTTAGGCGCTCGTTAAAAGCACGCGGTTCACAGTGGTCATCACGAAACAACAGGGAGCGGGGGTAGAACCCCCCCGCCAGGGAAGCCGGTGACGTTCAAGAGCCTCACGGACCGCCTTCAGGCTTCAGCCGACACGCTGGTTCACCCCAGCGCGCGCGGCGATGCACTGAACGAACTGCGCCATCGGGCGTTGCTTCTGTCCCACCTCCTCTGCGGCTTCATGGCTGTGGCTGCCATTCCGATCTACATCGCTTTTGTGGGTGAGCCCACGCTGGTCGAATCGATCACGTTCATCTGGCTGACTGTTCCGCTCCTGATTGCAGCGTTCCTGTCGCGCACCGGCAATCTTGAAGCCGCACACCTCCTGTCCGCCGCAAGCTTTGTCGGACTGCTGTCAACGGTCGCCTGGCTGTCGGGCGGCTTGTCCGTATCTTATGCGGCGTGGATGGTCCTTGTGCCCATCGAGGCTGCGCTGTCGGGGTCGCGACGCGTGGTGATTGCCGCGATTTTCATGGCACTCCTGAGCGTGGTCGCGCTTGATGTGGC
>JAIYEB010000043.1 GCA_027487195.1 Hyphomicrobiales bacterium
CTGCGTTTTGGCGTCACGACAGGTGTCTCGCTTCTGGGCGGCGGCGATACGATCATGCGCTGCGATGAGCCGATCTATGGTGATGCGCATATGGAAGGCGTCGTGAACGTCGGCACGCGCTCTGTCGTCGCGGTTGGGTCAACGCGCCCGCCCCACCCCCGCCTTTACGCCCGCCTGGAGAACAATGTCGCCGTCCATCACCAGGTCTCGTTCGAGGACCAGTACCAGACCTGTGAAACGCTCATGCGCCGCTGGCACGGGGCCAATGGTCAGCGCACCAATGTGGCGCTGATCACGCCAACGCTTCGGGCTGAACATGTCGATACCCTTGGCGTCGCCGATCTTGATAGGGCCCGCGATCAGGCGAAGAAGATGCAGGCGCTGGCCCGTGCGAACGGGCTCGTGTTCACGCAGGATGGGCACCAGAATGGCTCAGTCAAATACGCGCAGGAACTGGGGATTCTGGGCAGCAATGCGCTGTTGTCCCATTCGACCGGGCTGACGGACGAAGAAATCCAGATCGTTGCCGATACCGGCACGCACATTGCCCATAATCCATCAGCCATTGCCTCGATCATGGCGCGCTGCCCGGCACCCGAACTGATGATGGCTGGCGCAAACGTCTGTCTTGGGTCTGACGCAACCGCGCCTGACCGCTCGGCCGACATGTTCCGCCATATGCAGCAGTGCATGCACTATCACCGGACGTTCTTCCATGATCCGTCATGGCTGCCGCCAGGGCGCGTTCTCGAGATGTGCACGATCGATGGCGCGCGTGCGCTTGGCATGGACAAGGAGATCGGCTCGCTTGAGGTCGGCAAGAAGGCTGATGTCGTGCTTGTCGATCTGCGCCGCCCGCACATGTACCCGTTCAATATGCCGCTCTTCCGCCTCGTCTACTTTGCAAATGGCAATGACGTCTCGACCGTCATCGTCGATGGCAGGATCTTGATGCAGGACCGGCGCGTGCTCTCAATCAATGAGGATGCTGTGCTCGATGCAGCGCAGGCCGAGGCGGAATTGATGCTGGATCGGACCGGGTATCGCGCCATGCTGGATACCCCTTCGACATTCTGGGGTCATGTCAGGGCAACCGACCAGATCAGGGACTGAACGGCCGACCGCCAGACCGCAGACCTGATCATGCGCATGTTATCGCTGTTGGCCGGAATGCCTTCCCCGCATTTGCAGACTCCGCTAAGATAGTTCGGCAAGGGTCCATGAAGTGGCCCCGGGGTTGAACTTGAACGATCCACTGGCATCGAAAAAGAAGCGCCGGCCGATCCGGGACTTCTTTCTGGGCTTCGACTCCGCTGTCGATGACGCGGTGTTTCGCCTGAACGCGTCGCTTTCGCGCTTCTGGGACAGCTTCACCGTGTTCATGGACCGCTTCCACATCAGGGGCTGGCGGCGCGGTGCAGTCGAACTGGTTTCTGATGGCGCAACGTTTCTGGTGCTTGGTGGCCTGGTCATGTGCGCGTTTGCGCGCCCCGCCTTTGATCTCACGAAGGTCGTCGACTGGCGCAGCGCACAGGAATTTGCCGTCATTTTCTATGACCGGGCCGGTCAGGAGATCGGGCGGCGCGGTGTTCTTCAGTCCGACGCCGTGCCGCTTGATGAAATTCCGGAGAACCTGATCAAGGCAACACTCGCAACCGAGGATCGCCGCTTCTATGAGCA
The DNA here is from genome assembly GCA_027487195.1 of Hyphomicrobiales bacterium. GTDB lineage: Bacteria > Pseudomonadota > Alphaproteobacteria > Rhizobiales > UBA4765 > JAIYEB01. The sequence continues at coordinate 1,681 of JAIYEB010000043.1, forward strand.
TTGGGGCATTGATGTTGCCGGTACTTTGCGTGCGCTCCTTGAGAACGTACGTGCTGCCGGCGTCGTGCAGGGTGGCTCGTCACTGACCCAGCAGCTTGCCAAAAACATGTTCCTGTCGAACGAACGCAGCCTCGAGCGCAAGATCAGGGAAGCGTTCCTGTCGATCTGGCTTGAGGCCAATCTGACCAAGGCAGAAATCCTGAAGCTTTATCTTGATCGCGCCTACATGGGCGGCGGTGCCTTTGGCGTTGATGCGGCTGCGCGGTTTTATTTCGGCAAATCGGTCCGCGATGTGACGCTCGCCGAGGCCGCCATGCTCGCCGGCCTCTACAAGGCACCATCGAAGTTCGCACCGCACGTGAACCTGCCGGCTGCGCGCGCAAGAGCGGCTACCGTGCTGTCAAACCTTGTCGAAGCCGGGCTCATGACAGAAGGCCAGGTTTTTGACGCAAGGCGCTCGCCTGCAACGCCGATCTCACGTCGTGATGATGAGTCCCCGGATTACTTCCTCGACCACGCGTTCGAAGAAGTGAAGGAACTGATGGCCGCGCGCCCGGGCCGGGTTCTCAGCGTGCGAACAACCATCGATATGGCCTTGCAGCGAAAGGCTGAGGCTTCGATCGAGTCAGCGCTTCGCCAGCTCGGAACGCAGTTCAACGCGTCGCAAGGCGCGCTGGTGTCCATGGAGCTTGATGGCGCCATTCGTGCCATGGTCGGCGGGCGGGACTATGGCGCCTCGCAGTTCAACCGCGCTACATCAGCCGAGCGCCAGACCGGCTCAGCATTCAAGCCGTTCGTCTATGCCGCAGCCTTCATGCGCGGCTATACGCCCAGAACCGTTATGGCCGACGCGCCGATTTCAATCGGCAACTGGTCGCCCCAGAATTACGGTCGTTCGTTCGCGGGCCCGGTTACGCTCACAACAGCGCTGGTTCGCTCGATCAACACCATTCCCGTGCGCCTTTCGGTCGCCATTGGTCGCCAGACGATCATCGATCTTGCCCATGCCATGGGCGTTGAATCAGAGCTCAGACCCACATGGGCGCTCCCGCTGGGCGTTGAAGGCATCACCGTTCTGGATATGGCCACATCCTACGCGGTCTTTCCCGCGGGCGGACGCGAAGTGCCGGCCCATACCATTCTCGAAGTGCGAAACGGCGCAGGTGAGCTGGTTTACAGCCGGATCCGGGATGCCGAAGCGCCAAAGCAAGTGTTGCCGCCGCAGGTTGCAGCCGACATGAACGGGATCCTGGCCCAGGTCGTGGACTGGGGCACGGGCCAGCGCGCCCAGCTTGATGGGCTTCGCACTGCCGGCAAGACTGGCACCACGCAAGATTACCGGGACGCCTGGTTTGCGGGCTATTCCGGCAATTTCTCAACGACCGTGTGGTTCGGCAATGATGACTATTCACCCATGAACCGCATGACCGGTGGTTCATTGCCAGCCATGGCCTGGGCAGATTTCATGCGCTACGCCCATGACACGGTCGATTCAAAACCCATCTTCGGATTGCAGGACCAGCCCCTGCCCCGGCGCAATCAACGCCCAAGCCTGACAGCCAACGACCCCGACGCAGACGAGCTGCCGATTGCGCGCTCGGCATTGATGACGCGGCGGACGGTTGAAGCCCTCCAGCGCATCGAAACACGCCTTGTAGGCCGTCCAGCCACGCCGGACGCGCCGCGCCGCGTTTCTCAAGCGCCATAGAGGGCTGGCGTGCGCTCGGTCTCTGGGCTCGTTCTGGCGGGCATTGTCGGGGTTGGCCTTGGTCTGGTCAGCGCGCGCGTTACGCTCGATGCAGGCGTCAGTTTCAGCACCTTCAGATCCGGCGCCTGGGTTGGAAGCCCAAGGAACGGCGGCATCGACGCCGATCCCTACACAAAAGCCGAGCAAGTTCGAAACAATGCGTTGCCGGTGGGTGGCGGCGAAGGCGTGACCTTCGTTGCAACCCATGATGATACCGGCGCTGCCCTTTCCGGGGACTGTGATCGAACCCTCAGCCTGCCGCCACCACCGGCACGGTTCTGGACGTTGACACTTGTCGACAGCTACGGTCGGCGTGTTGAAAACCCGGTGGAGCGCGAGGGCTTCACAAGCCAGGAAGTTGTTCGTGGACCGGGCGGCGTGACAGTCATTGCGCTGTCAACAATGGCCCAGGCTGGAAACTGGCTGCCGGTGCCTCAGGGCCAGCGCTATCAACTCGTCCTGCGCTATTACGATACGCCATTGTCGACCACGACAACCCTCGTGCGACCGATCCTGCCGCAACTTGACCGCGGGGTCTGCCGATGAACGGGTGGTTTGGTCCTGCTGTGGGCGCCGCATTCCTCGCCATGCTGGTTCATGTCGTTACTGTCCTGATCATTCCGATCGTGACGCCGGATCGGTTGTGGAGCCGGCTTGAGGCCCTTGGTGTTGGGCTTTCCGGCTTTACGCGCATACCGGACGAGCGCAGCTCGGCGAACGGCATTGCAGGTCTTGACCCTGCAACAATCGTCATGGCCTGCCGGTATGATCTTACCAACGGAGGCATTCGCATCGCGGGCCGGCTTGATCTCGACTATTGGGCGATCTGGCTGCACAACGAAACCGGCTTCTCCTACTATGCGATCAACGCCCGTGCGAATGGCGACCGAGCGCTTGAAATCCGGGTCATGACCGAAGATCAGCTCACGCGGTTTCGCGCCGATCTGCCCGATGATGCC
>JAIYEB010000027.1 GCA_027487195.1 Hyphomicrobiales bacterium
ACCGTCAATGCGATGCCCATGCCGCCGCCAATGCACAGCGTGGCAAGACCTTTTTTCGCGTTCCGCCGGCCCATCTCATGGATGAGCGTGTTCAAAACACGTGCGCCGGAAGCGCCGATCGGGTGGCCGATGGCAATTGCGCCGCCATTGACGTTGACGATGGCAGGGTCCCAGCCCATGTCCTTGTTCACGGCAAGCGCCTGGGCCGCAAAGGCTTCGTTGGCCTCGACCAGATCAAGGTCGCTGACTTTCCATCCCGCCTTTTCCAAAGCCTTGCGCGATGCCGGGATCGGGCCTGAGCCCATGATGGCGGGATCGACGCCCGCCGTTGCCCATGACGCAATCCGTGCCAGCGGTGTCAGCCCGCGCCTTGCGGCTTCCTTCGCGCTCATCAAGACGAGAACGGCAGCACCATCATTGAGCCCCGAGGCGTTGCCAGCGGTGACGGTTCCATCCTTCTTGAAGGCTGGCTTCAGCCCCTGCATGGCCTCAATCGTGGCGCCGTGGCGGATGTATTCGTCCTTCTCGACCACAACATCGCCTTTGCGGCCCTTGATCGTGACGGCCGTGATCTCGTCGACAAAGCGGCCAGCCTTCTGGGCGGCCTCGGCCTTGTTCTGCGAACCGACAGCGAACTGGTCCTGCATATCCCGGCTGATCTGCCACTTCTCGGCAACGTTCTCGGCGGTCATGCCCATGTGGTAGCCGTTGAAGGCGTCCCACAACCCGTCCTTGATCATCGTGTCAATGAACGCATAATCGCCCATCTTGTGCCCGGCGCGCAGGTGCGCTGCATGGGCTGACAGGGACATGGATTCCTGGCCGCCAGCGACGATGATCGAGGCATCGCCCGTTGCAATCGCCTGCATGCCCATTGCAACCGCGCGCAGGCCAGAGCCGCACACCTGATTGATCGTGATCGCCGATGCGCCGGAAGAGATGCCCGCTGCCATGGCTGCCTGCCGGGCTGTATTCTGCCCCTGAGCGGCGGTCAGGACCTGACCCATCACAACGTCATCGACCTCGCCGGCATCAACTTTTGCGCGCGACAGGGCCGCAGCTATGGCTGTGCGACCCAACTCGTGGGCCGGCACGGTTGCAAATGCGCCGTTGAACGAGCCAACCGGAGTGCGCGCTGCGGATACGATGACAACATCAGACATGTTCTCTCCCCAAGAGGTGTTACGGTCGTTAAGTGCGACATTGCCGAGAGGCTTGTCCCGAAGTCAATCAGGCCATTGCGGGAAGTCCTTTTCGGCACCGCGGAAAATTGCCATTGGTGTTGGCGCGAGTTCCGCGTACTCTTCGCAACCGCGAAGAACGGGAAACCCTGCAAAAAGCTGGGGAACGGGAGCTGCAATGGCCGAGGCCAAGGAACCGATTACCATCAAGAAGTACGCCAACCGGCGTCTCTACAACACCGGCACCTCCACCTATGTGACGCTGGAAGACCTGGCAGCGATGGTGAAGGCGGGCGAGCATTTCCTTGTCGCCGATGCCAAGACCGGCGAAGACATCACGCGCGCCGTGCTCACGCAGATCATCGTTGAGCAGGAAGGCAAGGGCCATAATCTGCTGCCGGTCGACTTCCTGCGCCAGCTCATCGGATATTATGGCGACAGTCTGCAGGGCGTGGTTCCCGGCTACCTGGACATGACCATGAAGACCTTCTCCGCCGATCAGGACAAGATCCGCGGCCAGATGGCGAATGCGTTTGGCATGCCGTTCGAGATGTTCGAGGAGCAGGCCCGCAAGAACATGATGATGATGGACCGAGCTTTCCGCCTGTTCTCGCCTTTCGCTGGCGAGACTGCTGATCCGGCCCGCCCGTCTCCAAAGCCAGCAGCGCCAGCCCAGGGCAGCAGCGAAGCCGGCGACCTTGAGGCGTTGCGAAAGCAGATGGCCGAAATGCAGAAGCAACTCGATTCCATCGGACGCAAATAGCCGTTTCAGACGGACCTGCCGTCTTTGATCGCTGCCGCCTGCCAGGCCATGGCGCTCGTCACACCGCGCCTTACTGCGCAATCTCCCATGTGATGGCGACCTGAGCGGAAAGCGTGCTTTCACCGGCTTCCACCGGCACCGCGGCAGCCTCTGCTGTGGCTGCAGCACGCGCCATCATCATGGGCTGTGGACGAGGAACGGCGATACCCTGTTCCGATACTGACAGAACACGCCCAAGCCGCACACCCAACGCATCGGCATAGATCCGGGCCCGGCGCAGCGCATCCTCGGCTGCGGCCTTGCGGGCGGCATCGCGCGCGGCCTGGGGCTCAGCCAGCCCGAACACCGGCCCTTCGACGGTGTTGGCTCCAAGAGCAACCACGCGATCCAGAACATCGCCGAGTTTTGACAGGTCACGCACACGCGCTGTCAGCCGGTTTGAAACCTGATAGCCGACAATGCGCGGCGGCGTGCGGCCTTGCGGGTCCTGCTGATACTGCGGCTGGACCGAGAATTGCGAGGTCTGGAGATCGCGATCAGCGATGCCGGCCTGCTTGAGGGAGGCAACAGCCTCCGCCATGGCGCGCGTGTTGGCGGCGAGCGCCTCACGGGCAATCCGCGCCTGTGAAATCACGCCAAGGGAAATCGTGGCCATATCGGGAGCCGCACGCGCCTCACCCTGGCCAACGAGCGAAATGGTTGCTGGGTCCGGGCGGGCAGCCGGTGTCTGGGCAAGCGCTGGACCGGCGAGGACGAGTGCGAGAACGGCGATGGCAAGTCGATGATTCATGATGGCCTCCCGATGCGATGGCTTAGCAAAAGCGATCAATCAAGGCAGCGACATGACCATCATGAGTTGCAAACGGGGCAATCGACGGCGTCTGCATGGGTGCGCCCGTCGCGGCGCGGAACTTCCTGCTTCGTGCCGCACGCCGAGCATGAACACACCTCGGCCCGAACCAAATCGGTTGGTGAGCCGCATTCGATGCAGGGCAATCCCCTCAAAACGTCGGAAGACCCGAAACCTGGCGCCGCACAGACAGGGCAGGGCATCGACAGCCGGTAGGCCAACCTATCGGCAGCGATCGCAATCTGGATCATTCGCGTCGGATTCACATGGGCGCGCATGTCGGTTTCAAGCCGCACGGTAGCCGTACCACCCAAACGCTCGAACGCGGCCTCAAGATCCGGCCGTGTGTTCAGCCCTTTTTCGAAAGTACCTGTTGCGACATTGCGCGCCAGAACTGCGTGATGGGGAAATCCAATGCGCGCCAGGAACGCTTCCAAATCGCCGCCGGGATCAAGATGCGAAAAGTTGGTGCTGTGGTTTGACAGCGTTTCGACAACCGAATGCCCGGATTTGAGATCGACAAACGCCACATGCTCGGTCGTGATTGGAAGGATCGGGAGCATCGGGTGCGGCCCGAACGTGCCTTCGCTTGCCAGCCCGTAGCGCAGGCCGAGCGCAGTCGCGCCGCGCCGCGCCTTTTCAATCACCACTGACACCGCGTCCATCGGGCGTGGCACATCGCCGTCAAAGGTACCAAGCGCATCGGTGTCGATCGCGGCAACCACGATCTCGGCCCCAAACACGGTTTCGAAGGCCGGCGCGAACGCCCACTCCTTGCCGTGGCGGGTTGCCAGAGCAAAGCGCTGACCTTTCAGGCTCTCAACCGTTGGTATGGACTGGCATTGGAACTGGGACGTGGACGGCATGGGTTGTCTCAAGGCTGCGGATCATGTGCTCGCCAAGCCTCATTGCAGCCTGGGACTGGGTGCCTGGCGCTGCCACCAGCGCGATTTCAGTGTCATCGAGCTCGGGAAATCCATCGCTGGCCCGCAACATTCTGAAACCTTCGGGCACCATCTCCTTCGGCAGAATCGTCACGCCGAGGCCGGCGCGCACCGCTGCGAGGGCGCCTGACAGGGACGGCGATGTGTAGACGATCCGCCATGGGCGGCGCACCTGCTCAAGGCTTGAGATGGCGCGCTTGCGGTAGACGCACGGGTTTGGCGAGCACACCAGCGCGACCGCCTGGTCCGGCGTTGGCGTATAGCTTTGACCCGCCACCCAGACCAGCGGCTCGCGCCAGACCTTGACGCCGCCGCCCGGTCCCTGCGGCTCACGCTTGATCAGCACCAGATCATATTCGCCGGCGGAAAGCCCCTCGAGCAGGTTCAGCGTCAGATTGCAGCGCACATCCAGTGAGATGCGCGGATGTGAGCGGGCAAACCGCGCGAGCACGTCCGGCAGATGGGTTGTGGCAAAGTCTTCCGGGGTCCCGAGGCGGACAATCCCCTCGACATCGCGATCCGACAGGCGCCCGCGCGCCTCATCATTCAGCCTGAGCATCTCGCGGGCATAACCGAGCAAAATCTCACCATCAGGGGTCACCCGGAGCCCGCGCGACTCGCGCTCGATCAAGACCCGCCCGACGGACTCCTCCAGCCGTTTCATCTGCAGGCTGATTGCGGGCTGCGACAGGCCGAGCCGCTCGCCGGCGCGCGTGAACCCACCCGCTTCCGTCACGGTGATGAAGCTTCTGAGCAATGCCAGATCAAGGGTAATGTTGGGCAAGACAAATCCCCGCTGTCGTCAATGTTTATCCAATTGGGGTTTAACATAAGAAAGCCTCATGCATGTTCAAGGCCTGGCGGAATGAATTTGACACGCGAACTCCGCTTCACTGCAACCGCAGATTCGAATGGAGAGTTCGAAAAATTCAATAGTTTCATGCGCTTGATAGTGGTCTCGATGAGCCCGACATTTGTTCTAATGTTTGTCCCGGAGGGGATGTAAATGTCGGAATCGGACCACGAACGCCAAAGTGACGCGCGCGATTGCAAGGAACGACAATGCCCGCTAGTCAGACGCTGGCGTGGTTGCGTGCTCAGGCTCGTGAACGGCGCACGCGCTGAACTGGCGCGGGCCTGTAGCTCAATGGTTAGAGCTGGCGGCTCATAACCGCCTGGTTGCAGGTTCGAGTCCTGCCGGGCCCACCACTCCCCTTTATCGGGTCTGAGTGCAGACTTGGGCGATATCAGAGGACATCAGATCAAGGCCGCGCGCTCGACCATCGGCGCTTGCCGCATGATGGGTGCGACAATGCCCCGGTTCAGCGTCGATCCTGCCTCAGATCGTCATCGCATAGGCGATGGCTGCGTAGTGGCAGCCGGCCGCGACCGAAACAAAGCCGTGCCAGATCACGTTGTTAAAACGCAGGGTTTTCCAGATATAGAACGCCACACCCGCGACATAGATCACCCCGCCCGCCAGCAGCAGATAGAGCGTTGGCCCGGGCAGCTTTTCGATCATCGGCATGATGGCAATGATCGCGGAGCCGCCGAGCAAAATGTAAATCCCGATCGCAAGACGATCAAACCGGCCCGGCAGCGCCAGTTTCAGCACAATACCCGCAATGGCTCCGGCCCAGACGAACAATCCCAGAGTGAGCGCCCAGAAAACGTCACCCAACAGCACCAGAAGCGGCGTGTAGGTACCGGCGATCATGAGATAGATCGAGGAGTGATCAAACCGCCGCAAAATCCATTTCAGCGGCGATGATGGCACCAGATTGTAGGCGGCAGAAAAGCTGAACATGGCAAGCAGGCCGGCGCCGTAGATCAAGACAGCCGAAAGCTCGATGCTGCCGCGTTTCAGCAAAACGAGCACAATCAACACCGCAAGGCCAATGATGGAGGCCAAAATCGCCGCGGCATGCACAAGACCATCGGCAATCAGTTCACCCTGGCTGAACGGGCGACGGTTGAGGCGTGGGTGATTGGCGGGCAATGTCATGTCAGTTCCCGGCTTGGGCTTTGTTTCACGCTATCGCATGAAGCAGGAAAGAGGAATCCAGCATTTCGCCGGGGTGTCATGACAGAGGAACACGAGTGCGCTCAGGCCGCCTGTGACTGTCGGGCTTCAGGTTCAACCACATCGCGAGCCGGGATGCGGACAGAGAAGCAGGAGCCAACGCCTGGTGTTGACTCGACCTCGATCCCCCAACCGTGCTTGTCGATGATGGATGCGACAAGGGCGAGGCCAATGCCGGAGCCTTCATATTCTGACTTGGACACAAGGCGTTTGAATGGCTTGAACATCTCGCCTGCGAGCGCTGGATCAAAACCGATCCCGGTATCGCGGACAGCCAGAACGATGGCGCCGTTGATCGCTTCACCAAGGGTGACATTGATCGTCACGGGTTCGCCGCGCTTTCGATATTTCAGCGCGTTGCCGATCAGGTTCTGCACGACCTGGCGAAAGAGAGCGGCGTCTCCCACCACATGCGTTGGGGGCACGTCGACGGTCAGCGTATCCTGATTGCGCGTGTCCGAGACCTGTTCCACCACATCCATGACCACTTGCGACAGCTCAAAGGGAACACGCGTGAGATCGAGATCCCTGAGCTTCGAATAGCGCAGCAGATCGGACACCAGATTTCGGCCGGTTTGCGACGCGCGCAGGATCACTTCCAGCGCGCGTTCGCGCTCCTCGACATCATTTTCGGCGCACGCGTCACGCAGAATTCCACAATAGGTCGAGATCTTGCGAAGTGGCTCCTGGAGGTCATGAGATGCAACATGGGCGTAGCTCGCGAGCTCAGCGCTCTGGCGCTCAAGCATCAGCTCGCGCTTTTTCAGATCCGTGATGTTGGTCCTGAGCCCGACGCTGGATCCATCGGCAGACCGAAACTCCTTGACGCGCATCCAGCGACCGTTGGGCAGCTCCTGCTCAATGGCACCCTGCGGGACACGATGTGCGGCCAACCGATCGGCAATGAAGCCTTCCGGATCCTCGCCCGCCTTGATGTACTG
>JAIYEB010000022.1 GCA_027487195.1 Hyphomicrobiales bacterium
GAGTTGGACCAGGCGGTTGTGCGTACCCCAGGGATGGATACCCCGGGGCGTCACCTGAAACCCGAGCGCTTGATACTCGTCTGCTGCGCCATCAAGGTCCAAGACCCCAATCACCATATGGTCAAGCGCGCGGACCACGGCCTAAACGAGCCGGCTCTTGGCCTTTGCGGCAGCAATGAAGGAGGCAAACAGCGGATGGGGATCAAACGGCTTTGATTTCAGCTCGGGATGATACTGAACGCCGACAAACCAGGGATGGTCGGGATATTCCACCGTCTCAGGCAACAGCCCATCGGGCGACATGCCTGCAAACTGCAGTCCTGCAGCCTCAAGACGCCCGCGATAGGCCGGATTGACCTCAAAGCGATGGCGATGGCGCTCGGAAATCGCCCGTGCGTCATAGATCTGCGAAATCTTCGAGCCCTCGGCAAGGACAGCTGGATACGCGCCAAGGCGCATGGTCCCGCCAAGATCCCCGCCTTCGGCGCGGGTTTGCAGCGCGTTACCTTGAACCCATTCCGTCAAAAGACCGACGACTGGTTCATCGCAGGGGCCAAACTCGGTCGAATTCGCGGATTTGATACCAACGAGATTACGCGCAGCCTCAATAACCGCCATCTGCATGCCAAAGCAGATGCCAAAGTACGGCACCTCGCGTTCGCGGGCAAAGCGGGCGGCATTGATCTTGCCCTCCGTGCCGCGCTGGCCGAACCCGCCTGGCACGAGGATGCCGTCGACATGTTCAAGGTGCGGCGTTGGATCTTCGGTCTCAAAAATCTCCGACTCGATCCAGTCGAGGTTGACCTTGACCCTGTTGGCAATGCCACCGTGAACCAGCGCTTCAATCAGCGACTTATAGGCGTCCTTGAGGCCAGTGTACTTGCCGACAATCGCGATGGTGACTTCGCCCTCGACATTGCGCAGCCGCTCTTCGATGGCACCCCAACGCGCCATGTTGGGCTGCGGTGCGGGATCAATGCCAAAGGCAGCCAGCACTTCGCTGTCCAGACCCGCCTCATGATAGGCTGATGGGACGGCGTAAATTGAATCCGCATCGCGCGCCTCAATGACCGCGCTTTCGCGGACATTGCAAAACAGCGCCATCTTGCGCCTCTCGCTCAGCGGGATCGGTCGATCACAGCGGCACAGCAAAATGTCCGGCTGGATGCCAATCGAGCGCAGTTCCTTGACCGAGTGCTGCGTCGGCTTGGTCTTCATCTCGCCGGCGGAGGGAATGTAGGGCAGCAACGTCGCATGGATGTAAACGGCGTGGTTGCGCGGCAACTCGTTGCCAAGCTGTCGGATGGCCTCGAAAAACGGCAGGCCCTCAATGTCGCCAACTGTGCCACCAACCTCGACAAGCACGAAGTCGATGCCCTCGTTGCCATTGAGAACGAAGCTCTTGATCGCATCGGTGACGTGCGGGATCACCTGGATCGTTGCGCCGAGGAAGTCGCCGCGACGCTCCTTTGCGATGATGTCCTGGTAGATCCGGCCGGTTGTAACGTTGTCCATCCGGTTTGATGGGCGACCGGTGAAGCGCTCGTAATGACCAAGATCAAGGTCGGTTTCGGCGCCATCATCCGTCACGTAGCATTCGCCATGCTGATAGGGCGACATCGTGCCGGGATCGACGTTGAGATAGGGGTCGAGCTTGCGCAGTCGCACGCTGTATCCGCGTGCCTGAAGCAAAGCTCCGAGAGCGGCTGACGCCAGCCCCTTCCCGAGAGAGGAGACCACGCCGCCGGTGATGAATACGTACCGCGCCATGGGCGTTCTTCCTACCGCGCGCACATGTGAGTCGGCCAGAGCCGAAATGCACCCGTGCGCAGTGTCAAAAGGAAAGGCGAGGCTCAGTCAGCGCCCCGCCTCGTTCGACCTGAATTAGGCGCAGCCCGATGCCGATGCAAGGGCCTGATAGTCGTGATCCACATATGCCGGCTCAGGACTTTGCCGCCCGCACGATGCGCCCGCCTTTAAGCGGATGAGGTGCGCCAGTGGTTGCAGGAAAGCTGATCGGCAAGCCTTTCAGGACGCGCATCGCAAGGTAGGCAAAGCATTCGGCTTCGACGGCATCGCCCCTGAACCCAAGTTCGTCCGCCGAAATCACGTCGATTCCCGAGCGCTCGGCGATAAAGCGCATCAAGACAGGGTTCCTGCGCCCACCGCCCGAGACCGTCAGCCGCCTGGGCCGCGTTGGCAGACTGTCAATGCCAGCGGCCACCGCTGCTGCGCTAAACGCTGTCAATGTGGCGGCCCCGTCTTCGAGCGAAAGCCCATCGGCAAGGCTTGCGGTAAAGTCGTTTCGATCAAGCGATTTGGGATAGGGCGTGGTGAAATAGGGATGCTTCAGGCGCGCCGCCACACGATCCTCGTGCACGCGCCCGGCACTTGCCAGCGCGCCATCGCGGTCAAACGGCTCGCCGGAATGGCGCTTGACCCAATCGTTGATCGGCGCGTTTGCGGGCCCGGTGTCAAACGCTGCAAGCCGCGCACTCTCGCCAAGCCCACCGCCCCACCACGTCACATTGCCAACCCCTCCGAGATTGAGAAGCGCCGCAGGAGCCTCAAGCCCGCCAAACTCCAGAAGAGCTGCATGATAGGCAGGCGCGAGCGGAGCGCCCTGCCCGCCGGCCGCCACGTCGCTGCTTCGAAAATCATAGACAACGTCAATGCCGGTGATGGCCGCCATATCAGCGCCAAGGCCGAGCTGTCGTGTCGCGCCCGGAACGCCCTGGCGGGCTGCGCGATGCAGCATGGTCTGGCCATGAAAGCCGATCGCAGCGACATCAGCCTTCGCAATGCCATTGCTGGCAAGAAACGCATTGACCGCTTCGGCCTGCGCCCGCGTCAGGGCTGTCTCGGCCTGTGCAAACGCCACGGGTTCCGGGCCTTCAAATCCCCAGGCCTGGGCAGCGTGCATTGCCGGTGCCAGAAGGCCCTGGACGTCAGATGGGTATGACGCCAGCTGCCAGGGCCCAAGCTCGATGATGCGCTCGCCATCGGTGCGCAGAGCAGCAATGTCGACATGACCATCAAGGACTGTCCCGGTCATCAATCCAATGGTCCATTTCGTCGTCATTGCCTGGCCTTAAGTGTCTTCAAGATTGCTACGTACATACCGCTACGTCGTTCGTTGTAAGTCTTCGACCGAATACTCACAAATGCGCCTTGCTCACTTACAACTGCATAATGTCGGGCGCTGTGCAAACCACGATCTGATCCGGCAATCAAATCATCACGAGGGGGAAACATATATGGATCGTCGTAAATTCCTTGCCGGAACGGCCATCACCGGCGCCGCCGCAACTCTTGCAGCACCTGCCCTCGCCCAGGCGGCACCGGAAGTGAAGTGGCGCTTGACGTCGAGCTTTCCAAAGTCGCTCGACACGATTTACGGCGCGGCGGAAGTGTTCGCCAAGGCCGTTGCCGACATGACAGACAACCGCTTCCAGATCCAGGTCTTCGCCGCTGGCGAAATCGTACCGGGTCTGCAGGCGATGCAGGCCGTGCGCGATAACACCATCGAAATGTGCCACACCGCGTCCTACTACTATGTCGGTGTCGACCCCACATTCGCACTCGGCACGGCCATGCCCTTCGGCTTGAACAGCCGCATGCAGGACGCCTGGCAGTTCCAGGGCGGCGGCATGGAGTTGCTCAACACGTTCTATGCCAAGCACAACATCCACGCGATTCCCTGCGGCAACACCGGCTGTCAGATGGGTGGATGGTTCCGCAAGGAAATCCGCACGGTCGCCGATCTTTCGGGCCTCAAGATGCGCATCGGCGGCTATGCCGGTCGCGTTCTCCAGCGCCTTGGCGCAGTCCCCCAGCAGATTGCCGGCGGCGACATCTATCCGGCCCTGGAAAAGGGTACGATTGATGGTGCCGAGTGGGTCGGTCCGTACGACGACCAGAAGCTTGGCTTCAACAAGGTCGCCCCGTTCTATTACTATCCGGGCTGGTGGGAAGGTGGCGCGATGCTCCACAACTTCATCAACACCGCCCGCTGGAACGCGCTGCCGAAGAACTATCAGGCGATCGTTTTGAACGCTTCGCATCAGGCCAACACCTACATGCAGGCCCGCTACGATGCGCTGAACCCTGCAGCCCTGAAGCAGCTTGTCGGTGCCGGCACCCAGCTGCGTCCGTTCACTGCGGACGTGATGGAAGCCTGCCTGCGCGCAACCAACGAAGAGAATGCCGCAAACTCGGCCACCAACGCCGACTTCAAGCGCATCAACGACAACATGAATGCGTTCCGCTCGGACCAGTATCTCTGGTGGCAGGTTGCCGAGCTGACCTACGATGCGTTCATGGTGCGCATGCGCGGTCAGAACCGCGTCTGATCCGGTCGTCGCGGTCTTCGGGGGAGGATCGCGGCAGCCACTCCTTCTGTCTGGAAGGATATGGGAAGCCCTCGGCCAAGGCCGGGGGCTTTTCACATTCAACGAAGACGCCTGCCGCGCGATCTTTGCTATCTCAAGCGCTGAACGCGCGATCAGTCCTCAAGTCGCGATGATTTGTGGCTGTCCCGGTCTTTACATGCCCCCTGCGAAGCGACGATAAGCAGACCAGCGTCGCACGCTTCGGGGCGCGGTCTAGGGAGCCGTCATGGGCCTGTTCAAGGAACTGTTTTGCTGGTGGTCAGGCAACACGCTTGGCATGCGCTGGACCTTGTGGCGGTCCAAGGCTGAAAAGGTCGGAACCGACGAGTTCGGCAACAGCTACTATCGCGCGCCCGAAACCATCAAAGGTTATGGCGAGAAGCGCTATGTGGTCTATCGCGACCTGGCCGAGCCCTCGACAATTCCTCCGGGCTGGCATCTGTGGATGCATCATGTCGTCGACACGCCGCCATCCGCAAGCGATCCGCGCCCGAGGGAGTGGCAAAAGCCGCATCGCGCCAACATGACCGGCACACCGGACGCCTATCGCCCGGCAGGCTCGACGCTGACGGATGCGCAACGGCCCAAGGCAACCGGCGATTATCAGGCCTGGACGCCACGCTAGACCACGCCATTCTTCCGCCAGGATCAGCAGTGTATTAACCGTGTCGCGCGAGCCTTCGCGCAGAGAATCACTGGACCAAACGAAATGGCGCGGCACCTTCAACAAAGCATCATGGGCAGGCTGGCTTTTGCTTGCCTGGGCCTTGCTTTGGCAACGCCAGCCAACGCGCAGTTTCGCTGGCCGTGGGAGCCCGAGATCCCGCGCATCCAGCCCTCCCCCCCGATCCAGCAGCAGCCATGGCAGCCAACGCGGCCCGTGACGCCGTCGCCCGGCGCGCCGGCCCCGCTTGGCACGCCCGGACCGCCGCGCCGCGAGGGTACAGCCCCGATCGAGCGCGAGCGACGCCCGCCAAACATTCCGACAGCCCCGCCGGCCCGCGCCCAGTCCGAGCCGATCCGCAATCCGATCGCCGAGTTTGCCGGCCTCGACAAGGTCACGGGACGGATCATCTCGTTTGATGTCCGCCTTGATGAAACCGTCCAGTTCGGCGCGCTGCAGGTGACGCCACGCGCCTGCACAACCCGGCCAGCAGCGGAAGAGCCGTTCACAACCGGCTTCATTCAGGTCGACGAGGTCACGCTGCAAAACCAGATCCGTCAGGTGTTTTCTGGCTGGATGTTTGC
>JAIYEB010000120.1 GCA_027487195.1 Hyphomicrobiales bacterium
GACGTATGAACTTGCGGGCGAAACCGCCTACACGCTGGCAGACCTTGCGGCTGAAATTTCGCGCCAGACGGGCAAGGCCATTCCCTACGTGAACCTTCCGGAGCAAGAATTTGCTTCCATTCTCACGAACATTGGCTTGCCTGCCGGCTTTGCCGGACTGCTTGCAAGTTCGGATGTCGAAGCCTCGAAGGGAGCGCTGTTCGATGACGGTTGGCAGTTGTCAAAGCTCATCGGCCGGCCCACAACACCACTGAAGGATGCCGTTGCTGCTGTGCTGGCAAAGTAAGCCGGAGGGGTCAAAATGAGTGCAACCAGGAGACTTGCAGTCCTTGCACTGGCCCTGCTTCCTGCGGCGTTTGCTGCAGGAGCGCAGACCTCGAGCAATGCTCCGATCTCTGCAGGTGCTCCTGGTTTGGCATTGACGCCCAGTCAGACGGAAGGCCCGTATTACCCTACGGCCAAGCTGGCTGATCGCGACAATGATCTGACGAGAGTTGGCAGCGGCGCCTCCGCGCAGGGGGAGGTGCTTCTGCTGACAGGTCGCCTGGTCGATCAACGCAATCAACCCATCGCGGCCGCAAGAATTGAAATCTGGCAGGCCGATCATCAGGGCATCTACATGCATCCCGGCGATGCCGGGACCATGCGGCGCGACCAGAATTTCCAGTTCTATGGGGAAGCAACCACCAGTCCGTCTGGCGCATTCAGCTTCAGAACCATCATGCCCGGATACTACGGAACCCGCCCCCGCCACATCCATGTCAAAGTGGTGCCGGTGCGCGGGGCCGCACTGACAACCCAGATCTATTTTGAGGGCGATCAGCGCCTTTCCAGCGATGGAATCGTACGCCGTCTGGGAGACAGGATTTCCGCTCTTCTCGTCAAAGCCAGCCAAACCGGTCCAGGCGAGCAGTCCGGCC
The DNA here is from genome assembly GCA_027487195.1 of Hyphomicrobiales bacterium. Lineage (GTDB taxonomy): Bacteria > Pseudomonadota > Alphaproteobacteria > Rhizobiales > UBA4765 > JAIYEB01. Next base: position 921 of record JAIYEB010000120.1, read on the forward strand.
AGATCAACTTTGTCCTTCGTCAGGATTGAGACAAAGTCATTTCACTAGAACATCCGGGGTTCTGACGCGCTTTGATCAGCGCGGACAGATCGCTCGGTTCGCGTGAAGCGCCAGGCGATATCCGGGGTCGTTGCGACATTGGTGCGCACGACCAGCTGCTCCGAGCGACGCGGACCTTCCAGCGCCCCGAGAAACACCGATTCCTCAATGGTCGTCTTGAGCCCGTCGGCAGAAAACAGCCAGGCCTCGCGGTTTGGCAGCATCAGCAGCACCCCCGATCCATCACGAAGGCTCGTGGTCTTCACCGCGGGATGGAGGTGAAACCGAACGGCGGCCTCGTGTTGCTCGATCTTTGCGCCAACACGCGCGGGTATCACCCGGTCAACGCCTTCAAGCCGCCCCGGGCTCAAGGACAGCCTGCGCTCATGCAGGAGCTGGAAGCGCTTTCTGTAGCCGTTGTGGCGGGCAATGAGTTGGGACTGCGGCCCGTCTTCCGTGCGCTCAACGGAGACGAAGCTCGCGCCTGACAGAAGAAGCGGGCCCAGGAGATGCTGGAAGAAGCCGGGCTTCATGACATGACCTGCGGACGCATCAGACACTGTCAGTGTCGAATGGGCCGCCGTCGAGCGCGTTGCCATGCCCCACGCGGCGCGGCCGATCTCAGGCAGGCCGCAGTTCACGACGACGCGATGAAGCCCATCTGAAAACTCGAAGGACAGCGGTCCCGCACACGCCTGCGCGGCAAGCGCGAGGGGTGGCGGAGCGCCAACATCCATCAGCACAACCTTGCCACCGGCCTCAAGACGCTGATAGCCGCCAGCCGGCAGGGCGCGGGTTGGCTTCCCGCGCGCCTCATCATAGGCCGTAAGTGTTGCGAGCAGGTCCGGCTGGGTTGGCCCCATCCCGTTGAACAAGGCAATCGACCCGTCGCCATGGCGGAAGAAACGCAGCAGCGGCATGGACCGATCAATCGCAGGCTGCAGGGCCTGTGGCGGCGTAAAACCGCGCGCGGCATAGACCTGACGCAGCGGAAGAAGCTCGAGAAGCAACTGCAGCGTCACGCCGGGATTGCGGCTGATATGGGTTCCATCCACGGAAATCTGCCGGGTCAGCTCAGCCTGGAGACGCGCATCGGCCCAGCGGCGCAGGCGTGGCTGGTTTTCAAGGCACAGGGCTGCCATGGCCAGCGCGTTGAGCACCAGCAACTGTTGTGCGCCCGGCGGCGTCATCATGTAGCGATATCGCAGGGTGCGCACGTCAATCAGTACAGCGCGAACGAACCGGCGGTAGAACTCGATATCGCTGTCAGCCAACAGCAGATTGGCCTGTGCCAGAAAAGCCATGACGCGGCGCGCAGTGACATCGACGCGGTAGGCAATCCTGGGGTGGCGTGGCGCAGCCAGCCAGTCATCGACGAGGGCACGGGCGTTGGCTCGCGCGATGATCGTGTCTGCCGCCTTCAAATGTCTGAGCCAGCCAAACGCGTGCAGCGCCGCGGTCCATTCCACTGAAGGCGGTTCCATCTCCCAGATCGAGCGCGCGCCGGTTGTGACAAGCTTGCCAGCCAGCATGAAGCGCCCGGCATAAATGTCGTTGGCGACCGTGGGATCGGCAGTTCTGAGGTCCTGCGGTGAAATCACCAGCGTTTCGCTGGACTTCACGGGCGAGGCGAGCGCCGCAACAAGGCGCACCCAGGCGATCGCGCGGCGTGCCCACCGATCGATTGCTAGACCCAGCACTTTCAGCCGGTCACTGGATGTGATCGCCAACGCTTGATCCGATTCTCATGCGCGTAAGTGTGTCAGCAGTTGGCCAAACCGTAAAACTGCAACCAACATTGCTCAGGATACTGCAAACCTTGCAACAAAGAAGCCATCGACACCGCCGATATCGCTCCAGTGATCCGGTCGTGCGCGCAAAGTGCCCTCTTCTGTGAGGAACGCTTCCGTTCCAGGCATTTCGCCGGCGACAACCGGGTCGAGCTTCAGGCCAGCTGGCGCCGCATCCACACGCCCCTCGCCTTCCTCGGGCTCAAGGGAACAGGTGGCATAAACCACGCGCCCACCGGGGCGGGCAAAGCGTACGGCGGAGCTCAGAAGCCTGCCCTGAAGTGCGACAAGCTTGGCAAGGTCCTCTTCTCCCTTGAGCCAACCGGCATCAGGGTGGCGGCGCAAGGTCCCGGTCGCCGTGCAGGGTGCATCCACCAGCACCATGTCAAAGTCGTTTGGCCCCGACCATTTCGTCGCATCCGCCACGATGGTCTCGGCCTTGAGGTTCAACCGCTCGAGATTCTCGACGACCCGCGCCATGCGCGGCGTGGAGCGATCAAGCGCGGTAACGTGTGCGCCGGCAGCCGCAAGTGCCGCTGTCTTGCCGCCAGGAGCAGCACACATGTCCAGAACGCGTTGTCCCCTGACGTCGCCAAGCGCAAGAAAAGCCAGCCGGGCGGCTGCATCCTGCACCCACCACTCGCCTTCATCATAGCCTGGAAGCGCTGTCACAGCGCCCTGGGGTTGTTTGATGCGGACGGTGCCGGTGGGCAATACCACACCGCCAAGTGTCTTTGCCCAGCGCCCGGGGTCGGACTTCACCGACAGATCAAGGGGCGCATCCATCAAGGAGCCCGCCGCAATCGCACGAGCCCGGCGCAGGCCATGGGCCTCGCGCCAACGCTCGGCAATCCACTCGGGCATGTCGTCAAGCGGGTTTTCCGTGCGCGGCCCTTCCTCGGCAAGCCTGCGCAAGACGGCATTGACCAGCCCGGCAAAGGCCTGGGCTTCCGCATCTTCGTGGGCAAGCCTGACCGCGCAATCAACGGCGGCATGGGCCGGCGTTCCAAGTCGCAGGATTTCCGCGGCCCCCACCAGCAGGATCGCCTGCAAAGCGCCGGCCTTTGGCGGAAGACCACGCGTCAGCCTGGCCTCCAGCCTCGCGCCAAGCGTGCCAAGGTGGCGGACGGCAGACCGCGCGATGCGACCGGCAAAGGCACGGTCCGGGCCGGTTTCCGGACCAAGCACATAGGCTGGTTCATCAAGCGGGCGATTGTGACGCAGAAAGTTGTCGACGGCGCCAACGGCCCGCCTGCGCGCGACGAGGCCTGGCACATCACCTGTGAGGATGGCCTGGCTCAACCCCATGGCCCCGGCCTGGAGCTCGCGCCCCATGGCCCACCGGAGGGGACCGAGGATGGCGCGGGCGCGTAACCACGAACGCCCATGGCCTCGGCCTGCGCCATCAGCGCCTCGATCCGATTGACCGGGTTGGGATGGGTTGTGAACAAGCCATCGGCTCGACCGCCAGACAGCGGATTCATGATGAACATATGCGCTGTCGCAGGGTTTCGCTCGGCATGCCAGTTGGGAATGTGTGCCACGCCACCTGAAATCTTGTCCAGCGCTGAAGCAAGCCAAACCGGATTTCCGCAGATTTCTCCGCCTGCTTTGTCAGCCGCATATTCGCGTGTGCGCGAAATCGCCATCTGAACCACCATGGCCGCAATGGGAGCGAGGATCATGATGGCGATGCCGAGGATGGTCCCGATCGGCCCGTTGTTCCGGTTTGCCCCTGAGAACATCGCCATATTGCCGATGATCGAGACAGCGCCAGCCAGCGTCGCCGTGATCGTCATGATCAGCGTATCGCGGTTCTTGATATGCGCGAGCTCATGGGCCACCACCGCAGCCACCTCTTCACGCGTCAGCATGTCCATCAGCCCGGTGTTGACGGCAACAGCTGCATTTGCGGGGTTTCGCCCGGTGGCGAAGGCATTGGGCTGCGCGTCATGGATGATGTAGAGCCTTGGCATCGGAATGCCCGCCCTTGCAGCCATTTCTGCCGTCATGTGCCACAGATCCGGCGCGCTTGAGGCGTCGACCTCCTGAGCGTTGTACATGCGCAGCACGGCCTTGTCCGAGCCCCAGTACGCCCAGAAATTCATGGCCAGCGCGATGAAGAAGGCAATGACAAGGCCCCCTTCTCCGCCGATGAGCAGGCCAAGTCCCATGAACAGGGCCGTCATGCCGGCAAGAAGGATTGCGGTCTTGGCGTAGTTCATGTGTAGCCTCTCGACTGGGCAGCCTGTTGATGTCAACCAGGCAACCCTATGTGCGCACTTGAGCGCGGAGGTTCAAGAGAGGGGCGGAATGATCGAAGAGACGGATAACATCGCAGCAGATCAACCCGCAAAGCAGTTATCTGACGCCGCTCTCAGGGCTCTGGCGGAAGCACAGGCGCGCCGCGCCGAGCTTGAGGCACGCCAGGC
>JAIYEB010000108.1 GCA_027487195.1 Hyphomicrobiales bacterium
AGGACATAGGCCAATGCTGTTGAGGCAAGGGCAAGCGCAAGGACTGCGGCGATTGCGGGCAGCGTCGGGACAGGAAGCGTCCAGGGCTGATCCATCAGGAGCGAGAGCGGCACCATCATCACGGTCGACGTCATGAGCTGGCCTGAGGCGACGGCGACCGCCGGAACACCTCGAAAGCGTCGAGCGATGAGCAGGGCAAACGCATATGACACGGTGGCGCCAAGGCAGGCGACTTGCGCCACCACATTGTGAATGACGCCCGAAAGCGCATCAAACCCGACCAGAACAATCACGCCGACGAAGCCAAGCGCAACGCCCGCACTCTTGCGCACCGTCAACCGCTCATCGCTTGTGAGAAAGTGCAGCACCAGGACCGTGAAGATCGGGGTTGTGGCGTTGAGAATTGACGCAAGCCCGGCACTGATCTGTGTCTGGCCATAGAAGATCAACGTAAAGGGAATGACGTTGTTCAAGACCCCCATCGCGAAGAAGGATCCGACGCTCGCGTAGGTCCAAGGCCAGCCAAGCCCCATGACCCTGAGCAGGATCATCATCGCCGCACCCGCAATGGCGACCCGCAGCGTGACCAATGTCAGGGGCGGGATTTCATTCACAGCCACGGCGACAAACAGGAATGTGCCGCCCCACAGGATGGAAAGGGCTGCGAGCATGGCCCATTCGGGCGCGCCCATGCGTGTCTTTGGCATGCTTGTCATACACACTCGTCGCAGCTTGGGTCTTTTCGTGCCACCCGATTCTTGTGTTGTGTTTGATCAGCGAAAGCGATGGGTTGGCGGTGTGCCGTCGCCCGCACCGGGCGTCAGCGTTCCAACCCTTCTCATACCTTCTGTGAGTGTGCCCTGACCCGCTTTGGTCTTGCCATTACGGGGCAGCCGGTTACGTCTTGTGGATGCCCTGTCCGTTCGTTGGTTGCCGATGATTGCTGTTGAGAACGTCACACTGCGTTTTGGTGGAGTAACGGCAGTCGATCACTGCTCACTCACTGTAGCCACAGGCAAGATCACGGGTCTCATTGGCCCGAACGGCGCCGGCAAGACCAGCCTCTTCAATATTGTTGCCGGCCGATACAAGCCCTCATCGGGACGCGTTCTGCTCGATGGCGAGGATATCTCCGGATTGCCGCCGCATCGTCGGTTTGAAAAGGGGCTGCTGCGTACCTTCCAGATACCCCAGGAGTTCTCGCGCCTGACAGTCGCGGAGAACCTCGCCATGGTGCCTGCCGGTCAGACGGGTGAACAGGTCTGGGCGCGCTGGTTTCAATCCGGCCGGGTTGCGGCGGACGAAGCGGCCTTGATGGAGCGTGTCACCGAGGTGATGGCGTTCCTGCGCTTGTCGCATGTCGCGGACGAACTGGCGTCAAACCTGTCCGGCGGTCAGAAGAAGCTGCTCGAACTTGGGCGCACGATGATGGCGCGACCCAAGATCGTGCTGCTCGATGAGATTGGCGCTGGTGTCAACAAATCGCTCCTTGCCGAACTGGCTGGAGACATCAAACGCCTCAACACCGAGCAGGGCATGACGTTCTTTTTGATCGAGCACGACATGGATTTGATCGCTAGGCTGTGTGACCACGTCATCGTCATGGCCGAAGGGCGCGTTCTGACGCAGGGCACAGCCGCCGAGGTCAAGCAGGATCAGCGGGTGCTCGATGCCTATCTTGGTGGCGGGCGGGTCAGCGCATGAGCTTGCTCCTTGAAGCGCGCGAACTTGTCGGCGGCTATGGCGGCACTGACATTCTCAACGGCGTCAGCCTCAGCCTGTCGCGCGAGGAAATCGTCGTTATCGTTGGGCCGAACGGCGCGGGCAAATCCACGGCCATGAAGGCGCTTTTCGGCCTCGTGACAGTGCGGTCCGGCACGGTCTGGCTCGATGGTCTCGATGTCACCAATGCCGCGCCGGAAACGCTGGTGAAGCGCGGCATGGCGTATGTGCCGCAGGAGGCCAATGTCTTCACCACCATGACGGTCGAGGAGAACCTCGACATGGGCGCCTACACGCGCAGGAGCGGGATCCAGGCTGCGAAAGACCGCGTCTACACCTTGCTGCCGGCGTTGAAGGCCAAGCGCCGCCAGCCCGCCGGTGAACTCTCGGGTGGTCAGCGACAGATGGTGGCGATCGGCCGCGCGCTGATGGTCGATCCAAAACTCTTGATGCTCGACGAGCCGTCTGCAGGGCTTTCGCCAAAAGTGCTTGATGAAATTCTCGATGCCATCCTTGCCATCAACCGGTCAGGCGTTGGCGTCTTGATGGTGGAGCAGAACGCCAAGGCCGCCCTGTCCATGGCGCATCGCGGATACGTCTTGCAGGGCGGAAAGAACCGCTTTGAGGGACCTGGGCCTGCGCTTCTCGCCAATCGCGAGATTGCCGAACTGTTTCTCGGAGGCTGACCGGTGCTGATTGATTTCATCAACAATTACCTGATGAACGGCATTGTTCTCGGATGCATCTATGCGCTTGGCGCAATCGGCATCACACTCCTGTTCGGAATCCTGCGCTTCTCGCATTTCGCTCATGGCGACATGATGACACTTGGCGCCTATCTCGGGCTTGCGGGCGTCTGGATCACCGGCCAGCCCGTGTGGATCGTCTTGCCCATTGCGATGGCGGCAACCGCGGGCGTTGCGGTTGGTATCGACCGAGCCTTCTATCACCCCTTGCGCAACGCGCCGACGATTGTGGCCGTGATCGCCTCGTTTGGCGTTGCGCTGATGATACGCTCGGCAATTCAGGTGATCTTTGGCGTTGAGATCCGCTCATATGCGCGGGGGTTTGAACGCCCCATCCTGCTGTTTGATGCGGTGCGCATCCTGCCACGCCATGTCTGGATCATCGGGCTGACGGTTGTTCTTGTTGTTGGCCTTCAGCTGTTCTTGAAAATGACCCGGCTTGGAAAGGCCATGCGCGCGGTCTCTGACAATCCATCGCTCGCGCGCGTCACCGGCATCAACACACGCGCTGTCGTGATCGCGACCTGGCTGATCGGCGGCGCACTTGCGGCTGCAGGGGGCGTGTTCCTCGGCCTTGATACGCAGCTCGACACCAACCTTGGATGGAACCTGGTTCTGCCAATGTTTGCCGCAGCCGTCCTTGGTGGCATCGGGCAGCCGGTTGGCGCCGTGTTGGGTGGGTTGGTGGTCGGCATTGCCGAAGAGCTTGCGACCTACCCGTTCTTCGGTGGCCAGGCGCTTCTTTCGCCTGCCTACAAGAGCGCTGTCGCGTTTGCGATTCTGATCCTCATGCTCATCATCAGGCCGACGGGCATCTTGAAGGGGAGGGTGTTCTAGATGATCTCTGACGCCAATCTCGGTCTCATCATGTATGCCATCGCGCTGATGAACATCGGCGCAATCTACGCCATTCTAAGCCTCGGTCTGAACCTGCAATGGGGTGTGGCGGGTCTCTTCAACGCCGGTATCGCAGGCTTTTTCGCCGTCGGCGCCTACACATCAGCGATCCTGACGGCGCCCGACAGTCCTGATTTCCTGGGCGGGTTCGAACTGCCGATCCCGCTTGGATGGGTTGGCGCCATGATTGTGTCCGGCGCGCTTGCGCTCGTGATCGGTGCGGCAACCATTCGGCTTCGCTCGGACTATCTGGCGATTGGCACGATCGGCATCGCCGAGATCCTGCGGCTGTTTTTGAAGAACGAGGAGTGGCTCACCAATGGCGTGCGCGGGATCACGACCGTGCCGCGTCCATTCCAGTTCGACCAGCCGCTCCTCTCGGAGCTGTCATTCCTTGGCATGACCCTGACTTTGCTCCTGATTGCCTATGTTGCGATCGAGCGATCCGTGAATTCGCCCTGGGGTCGGATGATGCGTGCCATCCGCGACAACGAGGTTGCCGCAGCCGCCATGGGCAAGCATGTCGAGCGGCGCAGACTGGAGGCTTTCGTCCTCGGGTCCATGCTTATGGGGCTCGGCGGTGCGCTGATGTCCCAGTATTTCCGCTTCATCGGGCCGGAGGCAACCGAGCCCTTCCAGATTACATTTCTTGTCTGGGTCATGCTCATTGCGGGCGGCGCGGGCAATAATCGCGGTGCCATTCTCGGCGCATTCCTGATCTGGGCGATCTGGTCCATGACCGAGCTCGTCACCCGGCAACTGCCGCCGGACTGGGCCGTTCGTGCCGGCTATCTCAGGATTTTCCTGGTGGGGCTGCTGCTGCAGGTGGTGCTGCAACGCTTTGCGCGCGGTCTTTTGCCTGAACGGATACGACAACGCATCCGCCCCTAGGTTCAAGCTGTTTGCGGGGTAGCGCCTCTGTCTTTCGTGACACTTATGCTACCCTGATCATTAGAGGGCCTCCCATGACATTCAGCCAGTCCATTGCAACGTGCCTGATCAACTATGCAGATTTCAACGGTCGGGCCACGCGGTCGGAGTACTGGTGGTTTTTCCTTTTCAGCATTCTGGTCAGCCTTGCACTCGGCGTGATTGACCTGCTCGTTTTCCCTGCTGTGACATGGGGGCCGATCGGCACTCTGGGCTCGCTTGCGCTCTTGATCCCATCATTGGCTGTGGGTGCGCGCCGGCTTCATGACATCAACCGGACGGGCTGGTGGCAGTTGCTCATCTTGACGGGTCTAGGTGTCATTTTGCTGATCTACTGGTTTGTGTGCCGCGGGACCGCGGGATCGAACCGCTTTGGCGAAGAACGCGCCTGGTAGCTCAGCGTCTTCGAAACATCCGCTTCAGCGCTTCCATGGGGTGAAGCAAGACGTAGCTTCGCAGATCGTCCCGCAGAGCGGCGACCTGGCCGGCAAGATCTTCTACTTGCGCGGATAGTCCTACAAGCGCGGATCCTGCGAACGGCGTCTCGGCAAGGCGCTTGTAGTAGAGCTTCGCGAAAGGTGCGCCCGCCATCGCCCAGGGATGCGCGCCTGCGAAATGGATGATCCAGGGTGCGTCAGCAACGATGAAGCGCCCGTTTTGATCAGTGATTGAGATGCCGTTCCAGCGTGCGTCAAGCGGCAGGCGTTCGGCTGAGAGCACGATGTTCAAAAGATCCTGATCGGGAAATGCGAGCCCATTCGAAAAGCGCGCAGCGGCTTCATTGAGCCGCTGATCGACACGATTTCGGCGCCACGCCTTAAGGTCGATGAGCATAACGCCGGAGTTGAAATACGCGTGCGCTGCGCTCTCGCTGAGGCCGAGATAGCGCGTGTAATAGTCTTGCCAGGTTGAAACGCCAAAATGACTGACGTCACCTTTCGCCCGACGCGCGGCGTCATCGGAGCGTCGCTGCATGGCGCCTGCATCATCAGCGGCCGCGAGTGTTTTTCCCTCAAGATCGATGTCGAACAGGTCACCGATATCGCGACAGGCGATGGTGTCATTGTCGAGGTATACGAGCTTGTCGACGTCCTGCAGCAGCGCTCCGGCGGCAAATCGCAGCATGACGACGGGTGGATAGAAAGGCGATCCGACCAGTGCCGGAGGCTCGCCAATATAGGCCTCGAGGGTGAAACGTCCTGTGGCTGGCAGCATGCCTTCCAGCTGCAAGCGCGTTGCTTCGCTCAAATCGGGCGAGAGGAGCATAATCCTGTAGGAGCGCCGTGGCCGGGCATGCTCGATCATGGAATGGATCAGGACTGCCGCATGCGCAGCGTGGCTTTCCGTCAGTGTCAAAAGCACGACCACGGGCGCCATGATCAGACCTCCAGCGCGAGAACGATGCTCGACAGAGACTTTCCGTGCGGGTCATAGCAAAGTGAGCGCGAAACCCCGCCACCCAGCGCCTGTTCCATCACAAAGATCAATGTGGCATGCCCGGGTATCTCGTGTCGCGTTATGGGGCCATGCGCAATACCGTCATAGGCAACGCGCATCCGCTCCACGGTCAGGCTTTCTGCCAGCGGCAAATAGCTCGCCTTGTCGAAACATGTGACGGCAATTGACGAGGTATCACCCTTGTCGCCGGCCCTCGCAAACGCAATGTCTCCCACCCGCTTCATTCGACCATCTCAATGTGATGCGCTGCTGCGGACCTCGGCACGAGGGCTGAGTGGACGCCAATCACGGGCTTGACGCGTCTGAAGTCTCCCCCGCCTCCCGCCGGACCGTTGGTGAGAAGCGACTGGACTTCCTGACCAAGCAGCAAGGCGGTTCGCTCATCTGTTGCCCGCCCTGCAACCCGCAGGACGGCTTCGGGCAACCGGCTCAAGCTGGGCGTTGATTGTGGCCCATGCAGGGCGTTTTGCCCGAGGATGTCGATCCGGATCTCCCTGAACTCAAGGCCGCGGAGCGCGATGCGCCGTCGGATGATCTCTGCCGCCAGTTCAGCGCGGACCGTTGCACCTATGCCGGCATAGGCAATCTGCCCCTCGCCAATGAAGCCTTCGCGGGCTGAGACGGTTGCCTTGAGCTGATCGGGGCGGGCGCGTCCGCGCGCACCACGGATCAAGACC
>JAIYEB010000287.1 GCA_027487195.1 Hyphomicrobiales bacterium
ATCACGCAGCTCCAGCCTTTTGACGTGATCGTGCCCATGCGCGAGCGCACTGATTTGCCGGAGCGCGTCGTGTCCAGCCTGCCAAATCTCAAGCTGATCGCGATGACCGGGCCGCGCGTCAGCCCACCGATCGATGTCGAGGCGGCAACGCGGGCAGGAATTCTCGTCACCAATACCGGGAACGAACACTCCGTGATTTCAACAGCGGAGCTAACCTGGGCGCACGTCATGGCCTCGGCGCGGCACCTGACCTATGCCGATGCGGTCATGCGCGATCAGGGCTGGCACGCTGACATCCCGCTGGGATTGAACCTCGCTGGCAAAACCATTGGGATTGTCGGTCTTGGCCGAATTGGCACACGGGTCGCCGGTTACGCCCGCGCGTTCGGGATGAACGTCATTGCCTGGAGCCCCAATCTGACTGTGGAACGGGCTTTTGCTGCCGGCGCTCGCTGGGTGGCAAAGGAAGAATTGTTTGCCACTGCCGATGTTGTCTCGCTGCATCTTGTGCTGTCTTCAAGCACCAAGGGCATTGTCGGACCTTCTGAGCTTGGCGCAATGAAACCAGGCGCAATTCTGGTCAATACGGCCCGTGGACCGCTCGTTGATCGCATGGCGCTGATCGAAGCGCTCAGCGAAAACCGGATCGTTGCCGGGATGGATGTCTACCATATGGAGCCCCCGGACGAGGGCGATACGTTGAGGGGCTTGCCCAATACCGTGCTGACGCCGCATCTGGGTTATGGCGTCGACGCTGTCATGAGGCAGTTCTACAGCGAGGCTATTGATTCCATTCTTCAATGGCATGCAGGCCGTCCGGTTCGGATGGTCAATCCCGAGGCCTGGAGGGGGAAGCCAGCGTGAGCGCATTCACCCGACGCGGGCTGTTCACAGGTGCCATCGCTGTTCTTGCGGCGCCTGCGGTTCTGGCTCAATCCCCGCCCATGTCCCTCATGGTGCCGTGGGCTGCCGCCAGCACGCCGGATCTGTTGGCGAGAAGCCTCGCCCGGCTTCTGGAGCGCGAGCTGCAGCGGTCGATCAATGTGGTGAACCGGGGCGGCAGCAGTGGTCTTGTCGGCCACACGGCGCTGTCCCTGGCCGAGCCTGACGGGCAGACGATTGGCATCGTCACCTCGGAACTCGCGTTGCATCGGGCCAATCTGGCATCCGACATCGGCGCAGACAGTGTCCAGGCGCTTGCGCTTCTGGGTCGCGTTCCCGCCGGACTTGTCGTGCGCGCCAACGCGGATTGGCGCACGCCAGGCGATCTTGTGAGCGCCATTCGTCAAACGCCGGGACGGATCAGGTTTGGCGGAGGACCGGCCAACGGGTTCCAGGCCGCGTTCCTTGGTGCCTTCCTGCGCGGTCTTGGCCTTGAGCCTTCTGCTGTGGCGTTTACACCAACGCCGACAGCAGCGCGGGCGTTCCAGGACCTTGCCGGCGGGACGCTTGATGCGGTCCTTGCGCCGATGAGCGATGCAGGCCCGCTGATCGAGAACAGCTCGCTGCGGGTGCTGGCTGTCGCGGACAGGACGCGGCTGAGGCGCCTTGAAGCTGTTCCAACCCTGGTTGAAACCTTTGCGTCGCTCGAACTTCCTGACCCTGTCATGGGCCTTGCCGGACCGTTGGGCATGGCACCGGGAGTGATTGATACGATCAGCCGGGCGCTGTCGCGCACGCTTTCGAGTCCGGCCTGGGAGGAGGTGGCGGGAAGCCGCGACCTTATGGGCCCAGCGGGCACCGGGGCTCAATTGACCGCAGCGTTACAGGCCGTTGAGCGCGCTCTCGCGCCCCAGCGCTTTCGGTGAATGTGCCTGATTGCGTCAAGTCATCGGTAACACTGGGTCTGCTAAGGTCCCTCTTTCGTTAGGGGAACCGTCGTTGCGTCGTGTGATTGCACCAGTTGCTGTGCTGATTTTCGTTGCCGTCGCCGGCGCGCAGCTTGCTGCCACGCTTGTCGACCGCTCCGAGACCCAGCGGTCTCGCGGCATGGTCGCAACCGCTGCACCACAGGCACTGTCGGCGCCGTTCGTGGTCAATGCTGACTCCAAGGGGCATTTCATCTTCCCGGCCATGATCAATGGCCGGTCGATTCAGGTCGTGTTTGATACGGGTGCATCCGTTGTCACGCTGCCGTATGAAGAGGCCGCCCGCCTTGGATTTACACCTGGCGCTGCGGATTTCCGCCATCCCGTATCCACCGCCAATGGCATTGTTCAAACCGCGCAGGTGTTCCTCGCAGAGGTTCGCGTTGGTCCCCACACGCTGCAGAATATTCGCGCGGTCATCATGCCTGCCGGCGTTCTGGAGAAGGCGCTGCTTGGGATGAGCGTGCTCTCCCGCCTTGGCCGCATCGAAATCGAGAACGGACGTCGCCTGACCGTGCGCAGTTGATTGCTTGCGGTTGCGAAAACCGTCTTTCTTTCGCCGCCATCCGGAGTAGAACGACGGTACGTCGCCCGCCGCGCTTCACGCTCTCCCAGGACCCCTTGCTCCCAGGACCCCTTGATGTTTCCGAAACCCGTTTCTGATCTTGCGCCCAACACCCTTGCCTTCGAGATCACCCCACTGGTGAAGCCAACGGGCTTCAGGGAGTATGATGCGCGCTGGTGGTTCGGCCATCCGTCCTCGCCAAAAGCACCTGAGATCAATCTCATGGGCATTCAGGCGCTCGGCATGGGTCTTGGAACGCTCCTGACGGAACTCGGCGTCAAGCGCGAGATTGTCACGGGCCATGATTTTCGCGGCTACTCGTCCTCGATCAAGAATGCGCTGATCAACGGACTGCTGGCCTCCGGCTGCCGGGTGCACGATATTGGCCTTGCGATGTCGCCCATGGCGTATTTCGCGCAGTTCGAGCTTGATGTGCCTGCTGTTGCGATGGTCACGGCCTCGCACAATGACAATGGCTGGACCGGGGTCAAAATGGGGTCGCAGCGTCCTGTGACCTTCGGCCCGGATGAGATGGGCAGGCTGCGGGACATTGTTTTGTCCGGCAAATTCGATCTGGCTGGCGGGGGCTCCTACAATTTCGTCTCCGACTTTGCCGCCCGCTACATCGCGGACCTGACCAAGCGTCCGAAATACACCCGCCGCATTCGCGCAGTTGCTGCGTGCGGCAACGGGACCGCCGGTGCCTTCGCGCCGGGCATTCTCGAAGCTCTCGGCGTTGATGTCATCCCGCTCGATACCAAGCTTGATCACACCTTCCCGCGCTACAACCCAAATCCCGAAGACATGAAGATGCTCCACGCCATGGCCGACGCCATCCGCGAGCATGGCGCCGACGTGGCCCTTGGATTTGATGGTGATGGCGACCGTTGCGGTGTGGTTGATAACGAAGGAAACGAGATTTTTGCCGACAAGATCGGGGTCATGCTCGCGCGTGATCTTTCGACCGTCTACGGCCCTTCAACCTTCGTGGTCGACGTCAAGTCGACTGGCCTGTTTCATTCCGATCCGGAGCTGAAGCGCCTCGGCGCAAAGGTCGACTACTGGAAGACCGGTCACTCCTACATCAAGCGCCGGGTCGCGGACCTCAATGCGCTCGCCGGCTTTGAAAAGTCTGGCCATTTCTTCTTCAACGCGCCTGTCGGGCGTGGCTATGATGACGGCGTCGTCACCGCGATTGCGGTCCTCGACATGCTGGAGCGCAACCCGACAAAGTCGATGGCGGATCTGTACCGCGCCATTCCCAAGACATGGGGATCGCCCACCATGGCGCCGCACTGCGCCGACGAGATCAAGTACGGCATCGTGGAAAAAGTGGTCAAGATTTTCGAGGCCAAGTTTGCTGCGGGCGAAAAAGTCGCCGGTCAGTCGATCTCGACGCTTGTGACCGTCAACGGCGTTCGCGTCACGGTCGAGGATGGCAGCTGGGGCTTGATCCGCGCTTCCTCCAACAAGCCGGAGCTTGTCGTCGTCGTTGAAAGCCCCGTGTCGGAGCAGCGCATGCGCGACATGTTTGCTGCTATGGACGGCGTCTTGAAAACATTCCCCGACGTTGGCGCCTACAACCAGACGATCTGACCTGCACTCATGTCTGAGACGCTGCCCCCGCCCGACGCATTGTTGCGTGAATTGCCGATTACAAATGTCCGCGGACTGCATGCCCGCGCGTCTGCCAAGTTCGTGCAGACCGTGGAGCAATTCGGGCATGCGACGGTCTGGGTCTCCCGCAACGGTGAGACCGTGGGAGGCACCTCCATCATGGGGCTGATGATGCTGGCGGCTGGCCCGGGAAGTTCGATCACGGTTCAGACCGCCGGGGCTCAGGCCCAGGATGTGCTGGATGCTATTTCCAATCTCGTTCTCGACCGTTTTGGCGAGGGCGAATGAGCTTGTTCCCGCGCTTCGGCAGCGGGCTGGAGTCCTGAATGTTTCGTTCTGCCCTGATGACCGTTATGACCGAGGCCGCCCGCAAGGCAAGCAAGGGCCTGATCCGCGACTTTGGCGAGGTCGAGAACCTGCAGGTTTCGATGAAGGGACCTGGAGACTTCGTGACGGCAGCTGATCGGCGCGCCGAGCGGCTATTGGTCGACCAGCTTTCCAAGGCCCGGCCTGGATACGGCTTTCTCAACGAGGAGGGCGGCGAGATCATCGGGAGCGACGCGTCGCACCGCTGGATTATCGACCCGCTCGATGGCACCACCAACTTCCTGCACGGCATTCCGATCTTTGCCATCTCGATTGGGCTGGAGCGCGACGGCCAACTCATTGCCGGGCTTGTCTACAACCCGATCTCGGATGAAATGTTTCATGCCGAAAAGGGCAAGGGCGCCTACGTCAATGAGCGCCGTCTGCGGGTTGCCAACCGCCGTGAGCTCGAAACATCCGTAATCGGAACCGGTATTCCGACATTGAACCGGCCTGATCATCCCGGCTTCATGAAGGAACTGACCGCCGTCATGCGCCAGACCTCCGGGGTGCGCCGGCTCGGTGCCGCAGCGCTCGATCTGGCTTATGTTGCAGCTGGTCGTCTGGACGCCTTCTGGGAGCGTGGCCTGAACCCCTGGGATATGGCAGCAGGCATTCTTCTTGTGCGCGAAGCCGGCGGCTATGTCACGGATCTGACCGGCGGGCAGGATATGTTCAAAACGAGCGATGTCGTGTGCGGGAACGAGTTCATGACGCGTGAACTGCGCACGCTGATTGCGAACGCGCGCAAAACTGGCTGAGGCGGTTGAGGGATGCCGGACACCTCGTCGTCTGGACGATCCCGCTGCATTGATCTAATCGCCGGGTAACAAGGGGGGATCGTCCAATGCTCGTCACCGTGTTCGGAGGCTCAGGCTTCCTCGGTCGCCATGTCGTGCGCGCTCTGGCCAAGCGGGGCCACCGTGTGCGGGTTGCCGTGCGCCGGCCAGACCTTGCCGGGCATCTGCAGCCCCTTGGCACGCCAGGCCAGATCATGGCCGTGCAGGCCAACCTGCGCTATCCGGAGAGCGTAAGCCGCGCGATCAAGGGTGCTGACGCGGTCGTCAATCTCGTTGGCATTCTTGCAGAAGGCGGGCGCCAGAGTTTCGATGCGGTTCAGGCCGATGGCGCTGCGGCCATTGCAAGGGCCACCTCTGATGAAGGCCTGACGCGCCTTGTCCATGTCTCTGCCATTGGCGCTGACCTTGCCTCGGAAGCCAACTATGCGCGCACCAAGGCTGCGGGTGAGAACGCTGTGCTGGACAGCGTGCCGGACGCGGTGATTTTGCGGCCATCGATTGTTTTTGGCCCAGAGGATGGCTTCTTCAATCGCTTCGCCGGTTTGGCAAAGATGCTGCCGGTTCTGCCGCTCATTGGCGGCGGGCAAACGCGGTTTCAGCCCGTCTATGTCGGCGATGTGGCTGAAGCGGTCGCACGTGGGGTCGAGGGCAAGCTTCGTGCGGGCGAAACCTACGAGCTTGGTGGCCCGGCCGTGCGCACATTCGAAGAGCTTTTGCGTCTCACGCTGAAGGAAATCGGCAAGAAGCGGCTGTTGCTGCCGATCCCGTGGCCCATTGCCAAGCTTCAGGGCGCAATCTTCCAGATCTTGCCCAACCCGCTTCTGACCGTTGATCAGGTGACGTTGTTGAAGACCGACAATGTCGTATCGGCGGACGCAATCGAAGAGGGCCGCACGCTTTCTGACATGGGTATCGTGGCAACGCCGCTTGAATCGGTGCTTCCGACCTATCTCTGGCGCTTTCGAACCGGTGGCCAGTTCGCGACAGCTCAGCGCTAGATCGCGCAGCCGGGCTAGCGGGAACGCTCAAAGGCAAGATAGCTCGGACACCGCCCTTCGCGGATGGCCTTCGCCTCATAGCGGGTGCGGACCCAGCCCTCCCAGGGCTCCAGCCAATCTGACGGTGCCTTCGCTGTCCATGTGAAGTGTGGGTTGGCGCGCACCGTCGACAGGCCGAACGCTGCATAGTTCGCCCAGTCCGTTGCAAACAGCAGCTTGCCACCCGGCTTCAACACGCGTGCGAGCCTTGCAACGTTCTCGTGCGACAAGAACCGCCGCTTCCAGTGGCGTCGCTTGCGCCACGGATCTGGATAGTAGAGGTGCACGGTGTCGAGAGATGCGTCCGGCAATCGGTCGATCAACGAAACAGCATCGTCGGAATGGATCCGCAGATTGTCGCACGGCGTTTCGTTGAGCCGCGCTGCAATCTTGGCAAGCCCGTTCACGAAGGCCTCGGCCCCGATATAGCCAATGTCCGGGTTGTGCGCTGCTGCAGCCAGAAGGTGCTCGCCACCGCCAAACCCGATTTCCAGAGAGACCTGCTGGACTGGCGCACGAAACAAGGTGATTGGCGTCGAGACATCTGCGCTCGCAGAGATTTCATAGGCCGGAAGCGTTTCCTGCAACGCCCGGCGCGGCACGTCGCGCAGGGTCTTGCCATGTCTGCGCCCGTAGAAGGCGCGATCCTCGTCATTGTCGCCAAAAGCCACGGCTCACCTGCCAAGAAAAAGCCCCGGGACGGTCACCCGGCCCGGGGCTGAAATCAATCAATTGCGCCTGGTTCAGGCTGCAACAGCGGCCTTCAGCTGCGAAGCAAGGTCGGTCTTCTCCCAGGAGAAGCTGCCATCGCGGCCGGCCTTGCGGCCGAAGTGGCCATAGGCCGATGTGCGCGCATAGATCGCCTTGTTGAGGCCGAGGTGCTCGCGGATGCCGCGCGGGCTCAGATCCATGACCTTGCTGAGCGCTGCTTCGATCTTGTCATCGGCAACCTTGCCGGTGCCGTGCGTGTCGACGTAGATCGACAGCGGCTGGGCAACGCCAATGGCGTAGGAGAGCTGGATCGTGCAACGCTCGGCCAGCTTGGCTGCGACGACGTTCTTGGCGAGGTAGCGCGCGGCATAGGCTGCAGAGCGGTCGACCTTGGTCGGGTCCTTGCCGGAGAATGCACCGCCGCCATGGGGCGCTGCGCCGCCATAGGTGTCGACGATGATCTTGCGGCCGGTGAGGCCTGAGTCACCATCCGGGCCACCGATCAGGAACTTGCCGGTGGGGTTGATCCACCACTTGCAATCCTTGGCGATTTCGATGTCGGCGAGCGTCTCGCGAATGATCGGCTCGACCAGCTTCTGCACATCCTTTGATGTCATCTTGCCATCGAGGTGCTGGGTGGACAGCACGATCTGCGTCACGGCAGCCGGGCGGCCGTTCTCGTAGCGGATCGTGACCTGGCTCTTCGCATCCGGGCCGAGCACGCCGCAGCCACGGGTCTTGGCCTTGCGGTGGATCGTCAGGTTCTCGAGGATCTTGTGGGCGTAGTAGATCGGCGCCGGCATCAACTCCGGAGTTTCGCGGCAGGCGTAGCCGAACATGATGCCCTGGTCGCCAGCGCCCACGTCCTTGTTGCCAGCCTCATCAACGCCCTGGGCAATGTCAGCCGACTGGGCATGGAGACGGACATCGATCTTGGCGGTCTTCCAGTGGAAGCCATCCTGCTCGTAGCCAATGGCGCGGATCGCCTTGCGGGCGGCCGACTTCACCTTGGACTTCATCTTCTTTTCGTCGAGCGAGGTGCGAACTTCGCCAGCGATGCAAACGAAGTTTGTGGTCGCCAGCGTTTCAGCGGCAACGCGCACCTGCGACGGATCCATGCCCGCCTTGACGGCTTCGCGGAAGAACAGATCGACGATCTCGTCGGAAATGCGGTCACAAACCTTGTCAGGGTGACCTTCGGACACGGACTCGGAGGTGAAGTAGTAGGACTGGCGCGCCACGGCGAACTCCGCATAATCGGGGGATTGGGGCCGGAAATCGACCCTTTCGGAAGGCCGGCCTTGTGGAGCAGACGCGATGCGCCGTCAAGTCTTCCGAACGAAATCGTCCGGAAGAAAGAACGAAACAGTGAATCCCGGCAGCGCGATCAGTCGGTGTCCACGTCCTTGGCAAGTGCTTTCACGAGCTCGACGACCTTCTTGCGCACGCGCGGATCCTCAATTC
Source organism: Hyphomicrobiales bacterium (assembly GCA_027487195.1). Lineage (GTDB taxonomy): Bacteria > Pseudomonadota > Alphaproteobacteria > Rhizobiales > UBA4765 > JAIYEB01. Next base: position 8,429 of record JAIYEB010000287.1, read on the forward strand.
GGATGAAGGCCTTGTTGAGTTGCAGCCCTTCAACCGTCGACAGGAAATCCACAACAAAGGTCGATGCGGATTCCGAAAAGCCGGTTGAGGTGGTTGGCTGGGGAACCGGCGTTCCCTCGAAGAAGTACGCGACCGGCACGCCAAGGATTTCCGAGATCTGCTGAAGCCGGCTTGCGCCAATTCGATTCGTGCCCTTCTCGTATTTCTGTATCTGCTGAAAGGTCAGGCTCAGACGTTCCCCGAGCTTTTCCTGGCTCATTCCGATCAATACACGCCGCATTCGAACACGGGCCCCGACATGAATATCAATCGGGTTAGGTATCTTGCGCATGAGTTCCGTCGCTTCTTTCATATCGAGCGCACGTGTGCGCTTGCCTTGCCATGAGACTGTGTGCCCCAAGCCAGTTAACAGTGACACGCTTGGGCCATGGACCGCAAACGACGAGGGGTAAGGCTACCTGCGTTGCCCTAAACTTCTGCGTGTAACAAAGACAAGCAGCAGAAGCAGTATCGGCAACGTTACGGAGGCCACAATGGTAAAGTTGGCGTAGAGGGGCGGAAAAAGTGCGGTCGGAATTTCACCGTGTAGAGATCCTGCGCGACCCAAAGGAAGGGAAGCGCGGATACGTCCGTAGCCATCGATGATGGCTGAAATGCCCGTTGTTGTTCCCCGCAGGACCGGCAATCCCTCCTCAACCGCACGCACGCGGGCCTGCAGAAGGTGCTGACGCGGACCCGGCGTGTCGCCAAACCAGCTATCATCCGAGATGTTCAGGATGAATCCGGGCCGGATGTTGTCGCCGATGAGCGTGGATGGGAAGATGATCTCGTAGCAGATCGCCGGAATGAAGGCAGGGATTCCAGGCAGCGAGATGGGCGCCCGCGATACGCCGGGCGTATAGCCGCGACGCGTCAGGGCTTCGAGGCCCAGGGCCGACAGGACGTTTGCGAAGGGCAGATACTCGCCAAATGGAACGAGATGCACCTTGTCGTAGCGATCGAGCAGCATGGCGCTGTGATCGAACGCATAGAGGCTGTTGTAGACCGCAAAATCCTCGCGGCGCGGACCAGTGGATTCACCGCGCGCAGCACCCAGAACTAGGAACTGGCCCGGACTCAGGATCTGTCCGATGCGCGGCAAGAGCGCGGGATTGCTCGACAGCAAGAAGGGCAACGTGGATTCCGGCCAGATCACGAGCGTGGTCGGTCTTGCCAGCGGGCCGGGACGCGCGGTCATCTCGAACAGGCGATCGACAATGCGTTCGGCGTTCGCCGGATCAAGCCTTTCGGTCTGCGTCAGAAGCGGCTGGACGATATGAACGCCAACGCCGGGGACATTGTCTTCGCTTGCCTGCAGGCGCCAGGCGCCAAAGCCAGTCATGAGAACGAGCAGAGTTGCGCTGGTTATGAGCGCGCCACGCGCTTCCCGGATCCCGTCCGTCAGGATCAGAATGGGCGCTGCCGCCATGAAGACCGCAAGAAAGCCGAGGCCATAAAGCCCGACAAGGCTGGCACTCTGCAGCCCGATGTCTGTCGCCGCAACGATGTGACCAAGCGCGTTCCAGGGAAAGCCGGTCAGGACCGTGCCACGGACCACCTCGAGCAGTCCAAGGCCAAGCGCGAGCCCTGCAATCCGCCATGGCGAGGCCGACCACAGAACCCTGGCGAGAACGACGCCAAGGCCCGAGAAAATGGCAAGCCCAGCGGGTAGGCCTGCAACACCGAGCGGCAAGGCCCATGCAAACCGGTCTGGCTCAACCAGAAACGGCGCGCCGAGCCACCAAAGGCCGCCGATGTGATAACCGAAACCAAAGCCCCAACCGACAAGGAAGCTTGAAAGCGCCCAGCGCCGCCAGCCGCCCGCGGTTGATACACCGTCGATCAGAACGACAAGAAGACCAAGGCCCGCGATCGCAAGGGGCCAGGCGTTGATGGGTGGCAGAGAGCCGGCTGTCAGCAGGCCTCCAAGCGCTGCCAGCCCAACCCGTCGCCAACCATGTGCAAGGAGCAGGGAGTCGATCCACGCCTGCATCGGCTCAGCCCGCCGGTTTCGGGGGGCTGTCCGAGGATGCTGCGGCAACAGGCGGTTGCGGCGGCGCGTCCGATGTATTTTCAGCGATGGCAATTCTGCGGATACGCACACGCTTGACGCGGCGCGGGTCGGCGTCGAGCACTTCGAATTCGAAGCGATCCTCCCAGCGCACAAGCTCGCCCCGCGCTGGAACCCGGCCTGTCAGAACCACCAGCAGACCGCCGACCGTATCAACTTCTTCGGCCATATCCGCGAGGCGGTCGGTCTCAAAGCCCTCGCCAATTGCGACTTGCGCTTCCTCAAGTGAGGTGCGCGCTGTCGCCGTCCAACCATCTTCGGTTGCAGTGATGGTTGCCTCGTCCTCATCATGTTCGTCTTCGATCTCGCCGACGATCTGTTCGACCAGATCCTCCATCGAAACGAGGCCGTAGGTGCCGCCATACTCATCAATGACGAGACCCATGTGCACGCGCGTGGCCTGCATTTTCTGCAGCAGATCGAGTGCCGGCATGGACGGCGGCACGAACAGAAGCGGGCGCACGACGCGGGTTTGCGCCAGCGTGTAGCTCAGATCGATTTTTGCGAGGTCGAGCGTCTCATCGAGCTTGCGGCGTCGACGGTTGCCGCCAGCCGTCAGCTTCGGTGCGCCTGTTGTGAGATAGGCAAGAAAGTCGCGGATGTGCACCATGCCGACGGGGTCATCGAGCGAGTCGCGATACACTGGCAGGCGCGAGTGACGCGCTTCCTGAAAGATCTTCAGAAGCTCGCCGATCGAAATGGCTTGATCAACCGACTCAATCTCTGCGCGCGGGATCATCACATCCTCGACGCGGACATCTCTCAGTTCGAGGATGTTGCGCAGCAGCCGGCGCTCGTCCGGCGTAAAGTCATCCTGTGTCGCAGGCTTGGTGTCTGCCAGTGCGCCTTCAATGTCGCTGCGTAGTGTCTGTTCGGACTTGAGCCCCAAGCGGGCGCGCAAACGGCCGATCAGCGTCGGTTTGGTGACCGGCGGAATCGCATTCGCATCGTTCGTACTGGCCATAGTCTAGGCTGCCTCCGCAGCGCCGGTATAGGGATCAGCGATGCCGATCCGTGCCAAGACCCGTGTCTCGATGGCTTCCATGGCCTCGGCATCCAGGTCTGTCTCGTGATCATAGCCAAGCAGATGAAGGCAGCCATGGACCATGAGGTGGGTTAAATGATCTCCCGGTGAAACGCCATCCCGCTCTGCTTCGGCCAGCACCGTTTCGTGGGCAATCAGGATGTCACCAAGAAAACCGGCGTCGCGTTGGGGGCCGGTCGATGGGAAAGACAGGACGTTGGTGGGCTTGTCAAAGCCGCGCCATTGGCTGTTCAGGGTCTGGATCATCGCATCATCACCAAGGGTCAGCGAAGCTTCGCCGGCGGCTTCTGGCAATTCAGCGTGCAATGCATCCATGGCGCGCGCGGCAAGCGCCTCCATGTCAGCCGGATCGCCCCAGCCTTCGCACTCCACGGATACTTCGAGGATCAGTCCCATCACAGCATTTCAATCATTGCATCGCGATCACAGGATTCCTGGGCCGGGCTTCTTGTCGGCCTCATAGGCCTGCACAATCTTCATCACCAGCTCATGACGGACCACGTCGGTTCCCTTGAACTCAATGACCGCAATGTCATCAATGCCCTTGATGATGCGAAGCGCTTCCACAAGGCCTGAGACCTGGCCCGAGGGCAAATCGATCTGTGTCGGGTCACCGGTCACGATCATGCGCGACCCCTCGCCAAGCCGCGTCAGAAACATCTTCATCTGCATGGATGTGGTGTTTTGCGCCTCGTCGAGGATGACCACAGAGTTTGCGAGCGTTCGCCCGCGCATGAACGCAAGCGGCGCGATTTCGATGATCTTGTTTTCCATCGCGCGCTCGATGCGCTCGCCGGGAATGAAGTCGCGCAATGCGTCCATCAGGGGGCGCAGATAGGGGTCGACCTTTTCCTGCATGCTGCCTGGCAGAAAGCCAAGCCGCTCGCCGGCCTCAACCGCTGGACGCGAGAAGATCAGCTTCGTTGCCTGCCCACTTTCGAGCATGGCTGCAGCGTGTGCCACTGCCATGTAGGTCTTGCCGGTTCCAGCTGGCCCGGTCGCGAATGTGATGGTCTTGGAGAGCAGGGCCTTGAGATAGTTGTCCTGCATCTTTGTCCGGGCCGCGACGGTCTTGCGGCGCGTGCCAACGGACGCATACTCGATGCTGACGCCTTCTGCAGAAGGGGGGAGCTCCTCAAACAACACACCCTGGTCAAGCACCAGGCGGATGGCCGCATCGACATCGCCCGGGCCAACCTCCTGATTGCGCTTCAGGCGCTGATACAGATGCTCCAGGACCCGCTTCGTCTGTTCGCAGGCAACCTGCGTCCCCTTGATCGAAACATGATTGCCGGAGGCATGCGCCCTGACACTGAGCTTGTGCTCGATCAGGCTGATGTTCTGGTCGAACTGTCCGAACAGGTCACTGAGAAGGCGATTGTTGTCGAAAGTCAGGACAAGCTGCGTCTGGTCGTTTGGGGAACTCAAGCGCCGGCCTCCATCAGGGTGTGTGAAACAACTGTCGCGGGAGTGGTTGCGAGATGACCAAACAGGCTGTGTGTGCCGGTTGATGTGATCATGACCTGGCCAATCTGGCCGATCATTTCGGCTGGAGCGTTGACCTGCACCGGCTGAACATAGGGGGAGCGACCGACGATCTGGCCTGCATCGCGGCCCTTGCGCTCGAACAGCACATCGATGGTCTTGCCAACCAATCCCTTGAGGAACGCGGTTTCCTGATCATTCAGAAGGTTTTGCAGGATTTGGAGGCGCTCATTGGCAACTTCGGGCGCGACGAGGTCCGTTCGCTCCGCTGCAGGTGTGCCTGGTCGTGCGGAGTATTTGAACGAGTAGCACGAGGCATATCCGACACGTTCGACAAGCGCGAGGGTTGCAGCAAAATCAGCATCGGTTTCGCCGGGATGCGCCACGATAAAGTCCGATGAGAACGCCATGTCGTCCCGGATCATGTTCATGCGATCCACAACGGCGTGATAGTCCGCCACCGTGTGCTTGCGGTTCATGGCCTTCAGCATCGCATCTGAACCCGACTGCACGGGAAGATGCAGGAGCGGCGTCAACTGTGTGAGATCGCGATGCGCGGCATAAAGCGTGTCGTGCATGTCGTTGGGGTGAGAGGTCGTGTAGCGCAGCCGCTTCACCCCATCGATGCGGGCCAGCGCAAACAGCAAGTCCCCGAGACTGGCTTCTCCTCCGGAACCATTGGCACCGTGGTAGGCATTGACGTTCTGGCCAAGCAGCGTGATCTCGCACACTCCGGCCTCAACCATTGCGCGCGCCTCCGCCAGGATCTGCGGCATCGGACGCGAGACTTCCATGCCGCGCGTGTAGGGAACGACGCAAAAAGAGCAGAACTTGTCGCAACCCTCCTGGATCGTCAGGAACGCTGAAGGACCGCGCTTCAGGTGTGTTCTTGGATCGGTTGCCGGGAGATGGTCGAACTTGTCGTCCTCGGAGAACTCGACATCGATCGCGCGCCCCTGGCGCTTTGCGCGCTCAAGAAGGTCTGGCAAGCGATGGTAGCCCTGTGGACCAACGACCACATCAACCGATGGGGCGCGGCGCAGGATTTCCTTGCCTTCGGCCTGGGCGACGCAGCCTGCAATGGCGATCGTCATGTCGCGCCCGGCAGCGCGGTGCTGATCCTTCAGAACACGCAGCCTGCCAATCTCGGAGTAGACCTTGTCGGAGGCCTTTTCGCGGATGTGGCATGTGTTGATCAGTACCAGGTCCGCGTCGTCGATTTCGCCGGTTTGCTCGTAGCCAGCAGGGCGCAACGCATCGGCCATACGCCCGCTGTCGTACACGTTCATCTGGCAGCCGTGGGTCTTGATGAAGACCTTGCGCGTGGGCTCGCTCATCCGTCCCGTTGGCCTTGAGGGCGCAGGGCGAAGTGCCCTGGCCAACTCATGTCGGTTCAAATTCGAAATCAGTTCCCAACCTAGCGGGAATCGCCCGCCATGAGAAGCAGCTATGCTTGCCTGTGGATCGCGTTATGCCCTTTCGAGGGCTGCATCGATCAACAGAACGGTTTCGGCAACGCCGTACATGGCGACAAAGGTCCCAAACCGCGGCCCCTTGTCTTCGCCAAGAAGCAAGCGATACAGCGCATCGAACCAGGCGAGCGACACGCCGGTCGAGCCATCTTTCATCACCTGCTGATAGCGCGGAATGGGTCGCGCAACGTCATAGATGGCATCCTGGACGGTCTTGGCGTCGACGGCTGCCGGCAGCGCGGCAAGCGAGGCCTTGAGCGTGCCAAGCGCCATACGCTCGACGTCGTCTGGCACAGCGAAGACCTTGTTCGGCAAGATCTTTTCGATGAAATACCGGACTGAATACCCCGCGAGTTCGTCAAGACCCGGGTGCGTCTGAGGTGACACGCCTGGGGCATAGCGCTTGAGAAAGCCCCAGAGCGTCTCCTTGTTGGCGGTGTTTGATGCCGAGGCGAGCTTCATCAGCATGCCAAAAGTCACCTGGGTCGCACCTTCGGCGCTGGGAACGGTTTCTGGCGCGGGTGGGTTCCCGGCATGGATATGCCACACCGGATTCTGCAGCTGGGCCTTCGGATCCTGCTTTGGAAACACCGTCAGGAACTGCAGGTACTCATCGACCGTGCGCGGGATCACATCAAAGTGCAGACGCTTTGCCGCCTTTGGCTCGCGATACATGTAGAGCGACAGGCTGGAGGGGTTCGCGTAGGCAAGCCACTCATCGATCGTCAGGCCATTGCCCTTCGACTTTGAGATCTTCTTGCCTTCTGAATCCAGGAACAGCTCATAGTTGAAGCCGTCTGGCGCGCGCCCACCAAGCGCCTTGCAGATCTTTGAGGACAGCGTGACCGAGTCGATCAGGTCCTTCCCGGCCATTTCATAGTCGATGCCGAGTGCATGCCACCGCAGCGCCCAGTCCGCCTTCCACTGGCACTTGACCCGCCCGCCCGTGACGGGTGTCGTTATCTCCTCGCCCGTTTCCGGATCGCGATAGGTGACTGTCCCGGCCTGCGGGTCGCGCCGGATCATCGGCACCTGCAGGACGACGCCGGTCCGCGGACAGATCGGCAGGAACGGCGAATAGGTGGCGCGCCGCTCTTCGCCGAGGGTCGGCAGAATGATGTCCATGACCGCGTCGTAGGCCCACAGCATCTTGCGCAATGAAGCGTCAAACGCGCCCGAGGCGTAGGTCTCGGTTGCGGACATGAACTCATACTCAAAGCCAAAGGCATCAAGGAATGCCCTGAGCCGCGCGTTGTTGGCCGCGCCAAACGAGGGATATTCGTTTGAGAACGGATCAGGCACGACCGTCAGTGGCTTGCCCAGATAGGCTGCCATCATGTCACGGTTCGGGACGTTGTCCGGCACCTTGCGAAGGCCATCCATATCGTCCGAGAACGCGATGAGACGCGTGGGGATCCGGTCTTCTGTCAGCGTGCGGAAGGCATGCCGCACCATGGTCGTGCGTGCGACTTCACCGAACGTTCCGATGTGTGGAAGGCCTGAAGGGCCATAGCCGGTTTCAAACAGAACCGGCCTGTCCGCAGGTCGCCCGGCAATGCGCTTGACGAGTTTGCGCGCCTCCTCGAACGGCCAGGCTGGCGAGGTGTTGGCAAGAGCGGCAAGTTCTGGCGAAAAAGCGGTCATATCATTCATCCGTTGAGGTCGAGACCGCTTTGGCCCGCCTGAGCGGGTGGGTCAATCTCCGCGTCGTCGTATCAGAGAATTGAATGAGCCGCGAAGCGCTCTGGCCTTCGCATTGCTTGACGGGAGCTCTTGCAATGCCCACATCTTCAAAACGCAACGTGCACAAGGGGCCGCACCATGTTTATCCAGACAGAAGCGACGCCGAATCCGGCAACCCTCAAGTTCCTGCCCGGTCGGGATGTTCTTGGCGAAGGGACCCGGTCATTCAAGGACGAGGATGAGGCGCGCGCAGCGTCTCCGCTGGCGGCCAAGCTGTTTGGCGTCTCCGGCGTTTCCGGCGTGTTCTATGGTCCCGATTTCATCACCGTGACGAAGGCGGTTGGCGAATGGCAGCACATCAAGCCAGCCATTCTCGGTGCGATCATGGAACATTACATGTCCGGCGGGCCGCTGTTTCTCGAGGCGGCAGCCGAGGAAACGTCCGGCGCGGAGTTTTTTGATCCTGCTGATGCGGAAACGGTTGCGACCATCAAGGAGCTTCTGGACACCCGCGTTCGTCCGGCCGTAGCGCAGGATGGCGGCGACATCACATTCCAGGGCTTTCGCGATGGCGTCGTGTTCTTGAACATGCGTGGCTCGTGCGCGGGCTGCCCGTCGTCAACGGCAACCCTCAAGAGCGGCATCCAGAATCTGATGCGCCATTTCGTGCCAAGTGTGACGGAAGTGCGCGCGGTCTGAGCTTTCGATCAGCGTCTCATCGCCGACAGGATTCGGGTGATGAACCAGATCGGAACGACAATCACCGCGCCAAGCGCAATCCACGTCACCGCATTGCGCCCGATATCGCCGGCCATGTCCCAGACAAGCCGCACAAGCGCAACGATGCGATCATAGAGGTCGATCGGGCGGACATCGATCGTCCAGAGAATGGCGCCGACGATCAGGCTCGCCAGCGCAAGCTTGCCCAGAACCGCCAGGGGATGGCCGCCAATCAGGCGTGAGAAGCTGTTCGGTGAGGCTTCGGGCAAGGGGGCAGGCTCCTGAACAATCCCTGGGGGCTGTTCTTATGTCACAATCGCGGCGCCTGATTGCAAGGGGATGCCTATACGGCGGTCGTCATGCGCCGTGCGATCCGTATCGCGGTTGCAAGCGATGAAGGGTCGGCGATTCCCTTGCCGGCAATATCAAACGCGGTGCCATGGTCCGGGCTGGTGCGCACGAATGGCAAGCCAATCGTGACATTCACACCGTGGGCGACGCCGAGATACTTGACCGGTATCAGCCCCTGATCGTGGTACTGGGCCACGACGACATCAAAGCGCCCATCGCGCGCCTGCATGAACACCGTATCAGGCGGCCAGGGCCCGGACGCATCGATGCCAGCCGCACGCGCTGCATCAACGGCAGGGCGAATGAGGACCTCGTCCTCGCTGCCAAACAGCCCGCCTTCGCCGGCGTGGGGGTTCAGGCCAGCGACCGCAACGCGCGGGTGCGCAATGCCAAAGGCGCGGGCCCCGATCTCGGCAAAACGAATCGTTCGCAAAACCGATGGCGTGGTCACGCGCTGGATGGCTTCCTTCAGCGAGACGTGAATCGAGACCAGCACGACGCGCAATTCGTCGTTGGCCAGCATCATCGCAACGTCAGCGACGCCTGCGCGCTCCGCCAATATCTCGGTATGGCCTGGCAGCGTGATCCCCGCAGCGCTCATCGACGCCTTGTTCAGCGGTGCTGTCACAATTGCGCTGACGCGGCCGGACAGGGCAAGGTCGGCTGCGTGGATGACTGACTGGTAGGCTGCACGGCCCGCGCGGGGATCGCTGACGCCGAAGGGCAGGTCTGCCGGCAGGTCCGCAACTTTGATGACCGGAATGATCCCCGATGACGGAGGGGCACTTTCGGGATCGGAAATCTCGACGACCCTGAGACCCGAGAACGGCGCTGCCGCCCGCGCCATCTGGATCGCGCATCCAATCACGATGGCATGGCCCGCATGCCCGTCCCTGAACACCTTCGCAATGGTCTCCGGGCCGATCCCGGCGGCGTCTCCCATCGTTATTGCAAGTGGCAATTCGCTCATGCTAAAGCCTTGCCCGAGCAAGCCTCAGCCTGCAACCCGCTTGCGCGCAAGGGCTATGGCAAACTATCAAGACCCATGCTTCCTGATCTTCAGTTCCTGCACAGGCTTGCGGATGCGGCAGACGCCGTCACGCTGCCGCTGTTTCGCGCAAAGATTGCTGTCGAAGGCAAGGTTTCGCCGCAAAAGCCGTTCTTCGATCCGGTGACCGAAGCTGATCGCGGCGCTGAGCGCGCCATGCGGGCTGTGCTTGCCGAGGTCTGGCCAGATCATGGCGTCTTGGGCGAAGAGTATCCGGCAACAAACGCTGGCGCGCGCGCGCTGTGGCACCTCGATCCCGTGGATGGCACTCGCCAGTTTGTGACGGGCGTGCCGTTGTGGGGCACGCTGGCCGGCCTTGCCATTGATGGGGTGCCGACGCTGGGGCTCCTGTCACAACCCTTTACGCGGGAGCGGTTTCTCGCTGGTCCGGGTTTTGCGATCTACCGTGGGCCTGAAGGCGTCGAAACTGAAATGCGCACCAACCCATGCGCCAGCCTTGGCGATGCTTCGCTGTTTACCACCGCCCCGGAACTGATGAAGGATGAGGCGGGAGCGCGCTTCAAGGCACTGTCGCAGCAGGTGCGTATCACCCGCTACGGCATTGACTGCTACGCCTTCGGTCTCGTGGCTCTGGGGGCTGTTGATATCGCGATTGAAGCGGGCGTTCAGAGCTATGATGTCATGGCGCTCGAACCGCTTGTGCGCGAAGCCGGCGGCGCGATGGTCCACTGGGACGGCAGCCCGCTCAGAGGCGGCGGGAACGTTGTTGCGGTCGGCGATCCGAGCCTTTTGCCAGCAATCCTCAGCCTTCTCAGCTGAAGGTTGGCGATCCCGGGATAAAGGCGTCGACGGCGGCAAGGAATTGCTCGCGGTAGACGTCGCGCTCCATCATGAGCTCATGCTTTGAGCCATCGATGACAATCTTGCCGCCCGTCCTGAGCAGCCTGCCGACACGCTCGATTGCGGTGTTCGAAACGATAGTATCATTGCCAGCCCCTACGATGAGAACCGGAAGCGCGACACGCGCACAAAACTCCGGGAGTTGAACCGTGTCATGCGCGGCCAGCATGGCAGCAAGCCAGCCAAAGGTCGGCCCGCCCAGCGCAAGATCCGGCTTCGCCTCGAGGATTGCGGCAGCCCTTGTGAATCTGGCGAGATCTGATGTCACGGTGTTCGCGGAAAACGGGCCCCACTCGCCTGGCGTATCGCTGCCGCCAATGGCATAGGCCCCCCCGAGACCAATCCTGGCGCCGGTTGTAGCCAAGAACTGGATGAGACCGATGGGTCCGTAACTCTCGGACAAGCCAAGGAAGGGTGCCGAGAGTACAATCCGCTCGATCCACCTGCTGATCTTTGGCACCGCATGGAGCGTCGCGAGCCCGCCCATGGAATGGGCAATGGCAAAATGCGGAGGCGGGCAATCCGGCAAGAGGACCTGTTCAATGATCTCGATCAGATCTGTCTCGAACTCGGCGATTGAACCAAGATGCCCTTTTCTTGGATTGTTCAGAGCCCGCTCGGAGCCGCCCTGGCCGCGCCAGTCGAAGATCGCAACGCTGAATCCCCGCGCGCGCAGGTTTTCGACAGTCTCGAAGTACTTCTCAATGAACTCGCTTCGCCCGGTGATCAGCAGGATAGAGCCCTTGGTCGCACGAGCGCTCGCGCGCCACCTTGCAAAGCGAAGGCGCTTTCCATCCCGTGTCCGGATCATGCCGGCTGTCGCGCCAGCGGGGATGGGGTTTTGCGGAATACCGATAAGGACGTTGTCTGACATGGCCAGGAACGCTTATCAGAACCCAGGTCCTGCCTCTAGTTTGTCCACAGCGCCTTAGCGGCTTTCGTCACGGGCTGCCCGTGGCAGGGCCTGTTCGCCCACGACCGTGCCCTCCGACAGGGACAGCACCAGCCTGCGGCGCACGCCAAAACGGTCGGTCGCTTCAACAACGACGAACTCACCGCGCCGGCGCACGCTCTCGGCATCACGATAGCCAAGCCGCCCGAGCACGCGTTCGGCGGCAAGGCGCTCTGGTGAGGCCCGTTCGCTGTGAACCACTGGTGAGATCGTTGGCTCACCTGCGTTGACCCGGCTCAGCGCCACGCCAAGCCCGAGCGCCACACTTGCTGCGGCGGCTGTGAAAACAAGGCGGGAGCGGGTGAAAGCGCGGAACATGCGGTGGAAGATGACCCACCCGCGCTGAACCCTACCAAAAGTTGGCGTTCACTTTCGGTTCATGCCCCGGGGTCAGCGCAAGGGAAGCGGAACCGGCGTGCTCGCCGTGGTGGCCACGCGCCGGTCTGAGCGCACGCGCGCGGCCATATTTGCCAGGATGATGGCGAATACAGCAACCGCGCCACCCGCGAGCAGGTCGACAATGTAGTGACCGCCATCGATCGGGGTTGCTGCAATCATCAAGACGTTCAGCACGATTGCCGGCCAGCGAATGAACCATGGCGTGGTCCAGAACACGTGGATCAGCAACACGCCAAAAGCCGTGTGAAAGCTTGGGAACGTCAGGATGCCTTCACCACCCACGATCATGAGTGTCTTGAACGTGCCGTCCCTAAGGCCCGTCACATGGGGGACATGAATGAACCCGGCTGCCGGATCGAGATTTGGATAGCGCTCAAGGCCGACACCCTGGGTTGGCCAGATCGACATGGCCGGCATGAGCGCAGAGATCGAGATCGTGAGAATTGCGGCGGTCGCAAAGGCTGCAATGAACACTTTCAGCCGTTCACTCTGCCCGATTGCTGGCAAAAGCAGCGCTGCAACCGCTGCCTGGGGCAGCATGGATTGGTAGGCGAAGCGCAGCACATCCACGAGGATGGGGTGGGCATTGACGAAGTCGGCATAGGCAAACCAGTCAAAGCCGAGCGCGCGATCCCATGCCATGAACCGGTCATCCCACAAGGGGCCGCCTGCAGCCATGGCAAGATAGGACAGCGGCATCATCACATTCGTGACGAGCAGGAGATTGATGGTCGCCATCGCACTTGCGGCGAGCCGTTCGTCCGGGCGTTTTGTGCTGTAGACCCAGGCCACAACACTCATCAGTACGATGACCAAGGCCGGTGTCATGGCGGACCACCACAGGAACGTGAAGCCCTTGGCATAGCCAAGAATCGCCACAAGGACAGCCGAGAGCGCAACGAGCGCGAATGGTATGATTTCTACCGGCGGAAGGCTGGACAAGCGACGCAACATGACACGCTCCAATACGAAAACGAGCAGACCCTGCCACAGCGCTCTTGAATCACCGGTAAATCACCGCCACGATCAGGCAGAATAATTTCCAAAGGGGGGAACCAATGCCGAATATCCGTCTCAACCGTCGCCACGTCCTCGGCCTTGCCGGGGGTGCTGCGGCAACGCTGGCTGCGCCGGCGCTGGTCTCGGCACAAGGTGCTGCTTTGAAGATCGCGGTTGCGCTGCCACGTTCAGGCTTCTTCGCACAGGCTGGCCAAAGCCAACATCGCGGTGCGCTCGCTGCGCCGCGTGTCCTTGCTGATCTCGGCTATCGTGTTGAACTTGTGCATGTCGATACTGAATCGAATGCGGATGTTGCCCGCACGCAGGTCGAGCGCGCGATCAATGATGGCGCGCATGCGGTCGTCGGTGCGTTTGATTCAGGTCATACCCTTGCGATTGCCCAGGTATGCGAGCAGCGGCAGGTGCCGCTCGTCATCAACATCGCAGCCGCGCCGCAGATTACAGAGCAGGGCTACCGCTATCTGGTGCGAAACTTCCAGACCGGCGGCCAGCTCGTTTCAAATGGTCTGCGTCTGATTGGTGAAGTCAGCACAGCGCGCAACCTCAACCTCCAGACGGCGGTGTTCCTGCACGCCAACGATACCTTCGGTACGGCCCAGCGCGGCGCGATGGATGCGCTATTTCCACGCGCCAATCTGCCATTCCGTCTGACGGAATCCATTGCCTATGACCCGCGCGCCAATGATTTTGCGGTTGAGGTCACGCGCATGCGTGCGCTCAATCCTGATCTTTTGATGATCGTGACCCGCGCAGGCGACGCGATCCGGCTTGTGCGCGACATGGTGCGTCAGCGATTCGAGCCGCGCGCAATCATCTCGCCAGGCTCGCCCGGGCTTTACGATCAGGAATTCTATGACGCGCTCGGCCCACTTGCCGATTTCATGATGTTCAATCTGCCCTGGGTCAATCCGCGTTCTGATATGACACAGGCGCTGGAACGTGAGTTTGCCCGGCAGTTCCCGCAGAACCGGTTTGCGGTCGACAGCTTCAATGTCGGCTTCACGTTTGAAGCGATCATGATCGCTGCCGATGGGTTCCGCCGCGCTCAGGCCACCGCTGGCCCGGCATTGATGGAGGCCATCCGCGCCACCAACATCGCCCAGCATGTGATGATCGGCGGACCGATCCGCTTTGATGAAAAGGGTCAGAACCCGAACATCGGTTCAGCCTCTGTGCAGAACATCCGCCGCACGCCGACCGTGGTCTGGCCGGCTGAGGTTGCAACTACGGCACCGGTTCTGCCGATGCCAAGCTGGCAGGGCCGCAGCTAGAACGTTTGATGCTGCGCACGGGCAGATGATGCTTGTGCGCAGTATCAAGTCGATCAAAGACCAAACTTGCGATGAAGCCAACGCGGGCTTTGCGTGCCCGCCCGTCAGGATTCAGGCTGGGATCCTGACCACAGCGCGCAGGCCTCCGCCGGGCGCATCCAACAAGGCGATATCGCCGCCATGAGAGGTCGCGATGTCGCGCGCAATGGCCAATCCAAGGCCTGTGCCACCCTCATCCTGGTTGCGGGCATCATCGAGCCGGTAGAACGGGCGAAACACGTCTTCTCTCGAGGCTTCGGGAATCCCCGGGCCGTCGTCGTCGACCGTGATCTCGAGATAGCCGTCTGCATGGAGGCCCGAAATCGTGACGGTCTTTGCGAACTTGCCGGCGTTAGAGATCAGATTGCCGATGCAGCGCTTGAACGCCTGCGGCCGAACCACAATCATGGGGTCCCCCTCAAAACGCGCGGTCGCCACGTGTCCTGAACGTTCTGCCTCAAAGCGCAGGTTTTCGAGGAACTGAGCCATATCTATGGCTTCCGGGGGCTCGCCAGCGTCGCCACGGGCAAATGACAGGTAGGCCTCGAGCATGCGGCTCATGTCGTCGACATCGCGCAGGAGGTCATCAATCTCCGGCCCTTCGCCCAAGAGCGCCACCTGAAGCCTGAAGCGCGTCAGAACCGTTCGAAGATCGTGGCTGACGCCATTCAGCATGGCCGTTCGCTGCTCAACCGAGCGCTCGATCCGTCGTTTCATCTGCAGGAACGCTGCTGACGCTGCCCTGACCTCGCGTGCGCCACGCGGGCGGAAGTCAAGGACATCGCGCCCTTTGCCAAACTCCTCGGCAGCATGGGACAGCTGCTGGATCGGTCGGATCTGGTTTCGCAGGAACAGGATCGCAACCAGAAGCAGAACAAGGGTCGTACCGACCATCCAGGCAATGAAGATGTGGCTGTTCGATGCATAGGCCTGAGTGCGGCGGACGAACACGCGCATCACGCCGGCTTCAGCCAGCTGAACCCTGATCTCAAGCAGGTTTGATCGTCCGACCGTATCCACCCAGAATGGGCGCCCACCCAGCTGTGCCGCGAGCTCGGAGTTCAGCGCCCAATCAAGCACCGAGAAAAAGGGCAGTGGGGTTGGTGCCGGGAGTGGCCCAGGTGGCAGCACATCCACCTGAAGGTTAAGGGTCTGCTGTGCGATCCGGCGCAGCGCCGTATGTTCCGCGTCTGCCGTTACCGCACGCTGGAACTCGATCAGGGCTGCAATGTTCGAGACCACCATGGATGACAGACGGCGCGTGACCGTTTGCCAGTGTGTTTCCATAAAGACGAAGGCGACGATGGACTGAATGATGATGATCGGAACGATCACAATCAGCAATGAACGCCCGTAAAGCCCTTTGGGTGCGAACTTGTACAGGGCCAGACGGCTACGCTTCATCGGGCGATAGGCAATCACCCTGTCGATGATGCCTCTGGCGGCTGCGCGAAAGGC
>JAIYEB010000340.1 GCA_027487195.1 Hyphomicrobiales bacterium
ACGGGATCAGCCGACATATCGCAGTTGGTGAAGTCGGGAAGCGTGTTGTCGACGGTCAGCTTGTCGATATAAGGCGGATGTACGGCTTCGATCCGCATATGGCGGATTCCAGCCCTGAGGAACTGGATGTAGACGTTGTCATCTTCAGCGCACAGGATCGGGACGGATCGGTTGACCATGTCAACTGTGACATCTTGAGCTCGCACTGTTGATGCGCCAATCGCCAGAAGCCCCAGCATAAACGCAAGGGAGCGGATATTCATTTGTCACCTCAGCGCACGTTTCGCGATCTCGTATCTGGTATCAGCAAGCCGGAAGAAGAGACATCTCTACCTCTGAACGAGGCCCGACCGAGCCCCCGTCGACGCCAGCGACCCACTGTCAACGCCGCCAAGACCGAGCCACCTCTCGCAGCGGCAACGGCAAGCAGCGCACCAGAGGCGGAAGTCACTGCCGTTGCGACGCCCGTTCCAGTGCCAGTGGATAACGGCAACAAGACGGCACCTCACCGCGCACACGCATTGCTGTCGACGACGGCGGAACTTGCGGAAGTTTGCGCTCGTCTTGCTACCGAGCGTTTCGTGGCGGTTGATACCGAGTTCCTGCGCGAGACGACATACTGGCCCAAGCTGTGCGTGATCCAGCTCGCGGGAACAGTCGATGTGGTGCTGGTCGATGCCCTGGCTCCCGGCATTGACCTTGCACCCTTCTTCGAACTCATGGCGAATGAGGCGGTGGTCAAGGTGTTCCACGCGGCACGCCAGGACGTTGAAATCTGCGTTCACCGCGGTGGATTCGTACCAAAGCCCCTGTTTGATACGCAGATTGCTGCAACGGTTCTCGGGTTCGGCGATCAGGTCAGCTATGACCAGCTCATCCAACGCCTTGTCGGCGTGGAAATCGACAAGTCCCTGCGTTTCACGGACTGGTCGCGCCGACCGCTGACCCAGGCGCAGCTCGATTATGCCGCCGCCGACGTGATTCATCTTCGCCCGGCCTATGAGCGTCTCGTCCAGCGCCTTGAAAAGCGCGGGCGTTCCCAATGGGTCGCGGACGAAATGGCGCTTCTTGGGGAAACGAAAACCTACGTCACAGACCCTGATGATGCGTGGATGCGGTTACGCGGTCGCATGCGAAAGCCCCAGCAGATCGCCGTCTTGATGGAAGTTGCGGCCTGGCGTGAACGCGAAGCGCGCTCCCGCGATGTGCCACGATCCCGCGTGCTGAAAGATGAAGCGGTGCAGGACGTGGCAGACAAGATGCCCACAAGCGTTGAAGCGCTGGGCATGCTGCGCACGATTCCATCGGGTTTCGAGCGATCGCGCACCGGCACTGATATTCTCGCAGCGGTTCAACGCGGCCTTGAGCGCGACATGTCGACCATCCCGCGCTTTGATGATGATCGCACCGGCCCCGGCGCTCCGGGCGCGCTCACCGACATGCTCAAGGTTCTCGCAAAGAAGGTCTGCGAAGAAGCCGGTGTTGCGCCCAAAGTTCTTGCGACGGTTGATGAGATCGAAGCTGTGGCCAGCGACGACAATGCCGATGTTCAGGCCCTCAAGGGCTGGCGGCGTGAACTGTTTGGCGAAAAGGCTTTGCGACTGAAGCGCGGAGAACTTTCGATGGCCGTCGAGAACGGGCGAATCGTGATCGAGGAGCGCGTCAGAAAGGGGTGAGGCCGACGCCCTGCCCCTTTTGCATGTTGATATGGCCGCCGGATATCGTCAGCCAATCGCTGAAACAACGATAAAGCTCATCTTGTTGCCGTCGGGATCGCGCACGTAGGCACCATAGAAGTCCGGCCCATACAATGGACGCGGACCTGGATCGCCTTCGTTTGTACCGCCATTGGCCAGCGCTGCGGCATGGAGAACAGGCGACGCCACATGAAGGCGCTGGATCAGCCGCCTTCAAGCTCCGTTTCGGTCAAATCAAGGTCTAGACCGCGTCCATCTCGTCGAGATCGATTTCAAGAATGGCCATCTGGAAATTATACGAGGTGTCGCCGTCTTCCTTGTCCTCGAAGATCAGGCCGATGAATTCATCACCAATGTATACCTCACCGGAATCTGACTTTTTCATGCGTGGCTTCACGGCAATGCGTGGGTTGCCAAACACCTTGCGCATGTAGGTCTCGATCTTTTTCAGCTCGTCTTTTGTCATCACAAAGGTCCCTGTTCGGCGCGGTGAAGCGCTTGTGCCGCAAATTGCCGATACCGACAACCGCCTATCTGGCTTAAGTGGAGTTGGCGTTTGGTAGCCCTGCCCGAGCCCAACGTCTGAGTGCCGAGAGCACGAAGCTCTTCTTGTCCAGATTGAACACGTCAGTGACCTGC
Source organism: Hyphomicrobiales bacterium (assembly GCA_027487195.1). Taxonomy (GTDB): domain Bacteria; phylum Pseudomonadota; class Alphaproteobacteria; order Rhizobiales; family UBA4765; genus JAIYEB01. The sequence continues at coordinate 2,337 of JAIYEB010000340.1, forward strand.
GCATCGTGCGCCAATTCGACATCGAATTCGGCAAGGCGCGACAGTGCGGATAACGGCACCCCTGCCCTGACACCAGATGTCACGGCTTGCGCAATACGCTCGCGCAGCACCTTGATGAACGCATCAAAGTCGGCGTCTGCACCTTTGCGTGCCATCTGTTCTGCAAACTGATGCGCCGACTTCACGTCAAGCACCTGCGACAGCGCCTGCTCGATCTTTCGAACGGCAACAAGACGGTCTTCATCGATCAGTTCAAGGGCCGCGCGTACGCTGCCATTGGCCCGAAGCGCTGCATCCGCCCGGTCTGCTGGAGCGCTTTGTGGAAGCAATTCGGCCAGAACGTCCTGCAAATCGTCCCGACCAAGGGGTTTTAGCGTCAGGCGCCTGCAGCGTGAGCGAATGGTTGCAAGCACACGCGCATGCTGGTGCGTTACAAGAAAGAACACTGTCTGGCGTGGCGGCTCCTCCAGGAGCTTCAGCAACGCGTTTGATGCAGCGGTCGTCATGTCATCGACGCTGTCGACAACGCAGACGCGCCAGCCGCCAAGCGCCGCCGTTTCCCCAAAGACGTGCGACAGGCGGCGAACATCATCCACCGAGATCGTTTCGCGGACCTTGTCCGTATCGGGATTGATGGCCCGACGGACCAGCATGAAGTCTGGATGCGCCAGCCCTTCAACCAGGCGAAACACGGGGTCTGACAGATCAAGATCAAGCGTGCGGCCCGGCGGCTTGGGCCGGGACGACAGCACATAGCGCGCAGCACGAAAGGCGAGCGTTGCCTTGCCAATCCCGCGCGGGCCATCAATCAGCCAGGCGTGGTGCAACCGGCCAAGATCAAACCCTTCGCTGATATGGGCTTCCGCTGGCCCGTGGCCGACAAGGCGACGGCGCTCGCGCGGTAAAGGCAAATCGCCGATACGATCAATATCAGCAGTGTCGCTCACGTCACAGTTAAACCAAGCCGTGAGGAAATCGCCTCAAGCGCCTTGGACAGCACAGCATCCGGCGGCAGTGTTGCATCAATCACGACAAACCGACCCGGAGCCCTCTCGGCCATTTCGAGATAGGCAACCCGCAGCTTTTCGTGGAAATCCGGCGCTTCGCGTTCAAACCGATCCGGCCCTTCCGATCGGCGCATGAGCCGCTGGCGGGCAATGCTGACGGGGACATCAAGCACAAAGGTCAGGTCGGGAATTGTGTGATCAACCACAACCCGCTCGATTTTCGACACGAGTCCAGGCTCAACGCCGCCAAGAGCGCCTTGATAGGCGCGGGTTGAATCCGCGAACCTATCGCAGATTACGATGGCGCCGCGTGCCAACGCGGGTCGAATTTTCGTCTCGAGGTGGTCACTGCGCGCTGCCGCGAACAGGAGCGTCTCGGCGAACGGGCCAAGGGGTTCGGCAGCCCCCGAAAGCAGGACATGACGCACCATTTCGGCACCTGGAGATCCGCCAGGTTCACGCGTCAGCACAACTTCAAGGCCGGTCGCGGCAATCCGTGCGCCAAGCTGTTTGGCAAGGGTTGACTTGCCAGACCCCTCGCCGCCTTCAAGCGTAATGAAGCGGCCCTGCGTGCGCGGAACAGACCCGTCGGGCATTAGAAGAAGCCCCGCACAAACTCGAACGCGCCATCAAGCGCACGCTGCGGCAGGGTCCCGCGCTCAACGGCGGATGCGGCAAACAACGGCCGCTCAAGCGCAACGGTCTGGCCGGAGAGAATCTGTAGCTTGGCGAGCTCGCGCCCGGCTTCAATCGGCGCACGATGCGGCCCGGTGTAGACAATCCGCGCCCTGAGATCGCGCGGGTTTGCGCCACGCGGCAGCAAGACGCGAACCTCGCGGTTTGCCACAAGGGCAACACTGCTCTTCTCACCACCGAAAATGCGCGCCTCGCCAACCTCTGCCGTACCGGCAAACAGCAGACGGGATTCGAAGTTGCGAAAGGCCCAGTCCACAAGCTTGCGCGATTCCGCAGCCCGCTCACGGTCGGTCTTGAGGCCCGTCACAACGATAATGACGCGCCGCTCATCGCGCAGAACCGAGCCAACCAGGCTGTAGCCGGCCTCTGACGTAAACCCGGTCTTGATGCCGTCAGCGCCATTCACGTCGCGCAGAAGCGGGTTCCGGTTTTGCTGCGGGCGGCGGACATTCCATTGGAACTCCCGCTCTGAGTACCACTTATAGAACTCCGGATAGGTCCGGATCACATGGGCTGAAAGAAGGGCGAGCTCGCGGGCGGTGACCCTAAGGCCTGGATCGGGCAAGCCCGTTGAGTTTGTAAAGGTGGAGCGCGTCAGGCCAAGCTCGCGGGCACGCGCAGTCAAACGCCTCGAAAACGCTTCCTCAGAGCCTGCGATGCCCTCGGCAAGCGCAATGCACGCGTCATTTGCCGAAATGATGATGGCGCCTCGCAACAAGTCCCGCACCGAAATGCGACTGTTCAGCTGCGCAAACATGGTCGAGCCGCCTGACGGGGCACCACCCCGCCGCCATGCATCGACGGAGATCGGGAACGTATCATCAAGCTTCAGCCGCCCCTCGCTGATCTCGCGAAAGACAAGCTCCTGCGTCATGATTTTCGACATGGAAGCCGGCGCTACAAGCTCGTCGGCGCGCTTTTCAAACAGCACCGTACCGGTATCATGATCAATGACGAACGCCGTTTCAGCGCTTGTATCAATGCTGCTGGTTGTCGACTGCGCGTTGGCCTGGGCCAAAACCCCTGTGGGCTGCGCTATCAGCCCAACAGCCAAAGCGCTGGCACCAGCACCGAGAACTGATCTGCGATCGAACATCAAAAGCCGCATCCCGTAACGTTAAGCACCCTCATAAGCTAACATGCGCTGAAGCGCGATCAATCTTGCAGTGGAAATGCAGTGAACGCGGCAGTGAATATCAAACCCATTTGCATTGCGAACCAATTCGTGTATCTCCCCCTCACCGCACCGGTCGGAGGCCGAGCGGGCGGCCGTGCTTTGGCACGGTAGGTGTTTTCGAATGCCGTCGTCCGAGCTTCCGCTCATCCAGACACCGTTTCGAACCACTTCCGGTTCGGAGGGGGCTCCGCGCCGGGCGATAACGTAGAGGTGGAACCATGGCTCTGTATGAGCACGTGTTCCTCGTGCGCCAGGATGCGACCCCTCAGCAGGTCGATGCGCTCGTGGAACAATTCAAAGGCGTCGTCGAAACCGGCGGCGGCAAGTTCGCGAAGATCGAGAATTGGGGTCTGCGTTCGCTGGCCTATCGCATTCGCAAGAACCGCAAGGCCCATTACGCGCTGATCAACATCGATGCCCCCCATGCGGCAGTTGCCGAAATGGAGCGTCAGATGTCGCTGTCGGAAGACGTGATCCGCTTCATGACCGTGCGCGTCGAAAAGCATGAAGAAGGCCCGTCGGCTGTTCTCGTGCGCCGCGAGCGTGATGAGCGCCGCGCGGAACGTGGTGATCGCCCGGAGCGTGGCCCGCGCCGTCGTGATGAATTCGGTGATGACGCCGCTGATGAGGAGAGCAACTGATGGCCGCTGGTGCACGTCGTCCCTTCTATCGCCGCCGCAAGTCCTGCCCGTTCTCGGGAACAGGCGCTCCTGTCATTGACTACAAGGACACGAAGCTCCTGCAGCGCTACATTTCCGAGCGCGGCAAGATCGTTCCGTCCCGCATCACGGCCGTTTCGGCAAAGAAGCAGCGCGACCTCGCCCAGGCGATCAAGCGTGCCCGCTTCCTTGGCTTCCTGCCCTACGTGATCCGCTAAACAGTTCCGGGGTGGTGGTAACCCGCCACCCCGAAAACTTCTCGCCGAATACCGGGTTGGGCTCATGTGAGCCCTAACCGTTCCACTCCAGGACGGGACAGCAGAGATGGACATGAAATCAATAGGCATTGGCATTGGCGCGGGGCTTGCCTCGGCGCTTTTGATTGCCTCGCTCGTGTCAGGCTCGTCCTTTTCATTCGTTCTCGTCAGCCTTTCGCCGCTTCCGCTGCTCATTGCCGGATTCGGGTGGGGCTTTGCGGCTGCTCTGATCGGCGGCGTCATTGCCTCGATCGCGCTTGGCGCCGCTACAAACCTCGCTTTTGGCACCATGTTCCTGTTTGCGATTGCAGGCCCCGCGGCCGCGCTGTCGCTTGTCACGCTTCTTGCCCGTCCGGCTGAGGAAAGCGAAGACGCTGATGTCCGTGCTGCCGGCGGAACCGAATGGTTTCCGGTCGGCAATATCGTCGAGGCGCTCGCGGGCATGTCTGTCCTGCTTGCCGTGCTGTTTGTGCTGCAGTTCGGGTTCTCGTTTGACAGCTTTGTCGAGGCCGTTCGCCCAAGCATCGAAGCAACGATGGAACTGTTCCGGCTGACCTATGGCCAAACCGGTGCGCTTCCTGCGCGAAACAGTGAAGAGTATCTCGTCGCCGTACGCCGCATGGCCCAGCTTCTGCCGCTGTCGCTGGTCTCGTTTGTGTTCTTGATGTTGCTCCTCAACACGTGGCTTGCAGGAAAAGTCGTTGTGCGTTCGGGCCGCACGGCTCGCCCCTGGCCAGACCTTGCCAGCCTGGCCCTGCCGCGGCGCGATCTGTTCATCCTGCTGATTGCGGTCGTGGTTGCCCTGTTTTCGTCTGGCCTTCTCGCAACGTTTGCCGGTGCAGTGGCCATTGCGTTCGTATTCGCCTTCCTCTGGCAAGGCTTTGCGATCATGCACTTTGTGACGCGTGGGCGCCCTGCCCGCACGCTGATCCTGGTCTTTGTCTACTTCTCGATCGTCATTTTGAGCCTGCCTGCGATCGTCCTGATCCTCGTTGGCATGCTCGATAGCCTGTTCAACTTTCGAAAGCGGTTTGCTGCGCCCCCAAAGGCGCCAAGCCCTTTCGGCTGATCCAATCGCCTATCAACAACTCACGGAGAAAACCCATGGAAGTCATCCTCCTCGAACGCGTTCCTCGCCTTGGTCAGATGGGCGATGTGGTGAAGGTCAAGGACGGCTTTGCCCGTAACTTCCTTTTGCCGCGCCACAAGGCATTGCGCGCCAATGCCGCCAACAAGGCACGCTTCGAAAGCGAGCGCGCTCAGCTTGAGGCGCGCAACCTGACGCTGAAGACCGAAGCATCTGGCGTTGCCGAAAAGCTCGACGGCAAGAGCTTCATCACCGTTCGCCAGGCCGGCGAGACCGGCCTTCTCTACGGTTCAGTGTCCTCGCGTGACGTTTCTGATCTTTTGACCGCCGGCGGCTTCTCGGTTGCCCGTTCACAGGTCGTTCTGGACCAGCCGCTGAAGAACATTGGCGTTCACACCGTCATGATCCGTCTGCATCCGGAAGTGGAAGCCAAGGTCTTGATCAACATTGCGCGCAGCCCGGAAGAGGCTGAGCGTCAGGCCAAGGGCGAAACGCTCACCAACAAGGCCGAGCGTTCAGACATCGAAGCCGAGATTGCAGCGGCAGCCGAAGCGCTGTTTGACGGCGAACGCGACGATCGCTGATCGCCAGCGTTCCACGACTCAGACTATGTTTGAACGGCGGTGCGAAAGCGCCGCCGTTCGCGTTTCCGGTCAAGCCCGAACACATTCGATGGCCAACAATTTTGCTGCCCCTGTGAAGACTGTGCAGTTGCCAATTTGGAGTGATGGTCGCCCGTGCGGCGGACTGCCACATCAAGACCACGTTTCCAGAGGTCCTCATGTCTGAAGCCAATATCGTTCGCCTGCCAACCTCCACGGAAAAGTCGTTCCGTCAGGCCCCTGCCAATGTCGAGATCGAGCAGGCCCTTCTCGGTGCGTTGCTGGTAAACAGCGTCAGCGTGATTGACCGGGTGTCGGAGTTCCTGCGCCCGGAACACTTCTATCAGCCGCTTCACAAGCGGATTTTCGAGATCATCCTGTCGATGTCGCAGTCGAACAAGACGATCACGCCGATCTCGGTGAAAACATACCTCCAGACCAGCGATGTGCCGGATCTCGACGTGCCGCGCTACCTCGCCGGGCTCGCGGCGGAGGCTGTGACGGTCATCAACGCCGAGGATTACGCCCGTGCGCTCTATGATCTCGCCTTGCGCCGCGCGCTGATCGAGATTGGCGAAGAGGTTGTGACCCACTCCTATGATGCAGGTGTTGACCAGCGACCAAACGAACTGATCGAAGAGGCGGAAAAGCGCCTGTATGAGCTTGCCGAAAAAGGCCGGACAAGCGGCGGTTTTCAGGCGTTTGGCCAAGCGCTGACCACGGCAATCAGCATGGCATCGGCAGCCTTTCACCGCGATGGCCAGCTATCGGGTCTTTCAACCGGCTTGACGGATCTCGATGCCAAGCTCGGCGGATTGCAAAAGTCCGACTTGATCATTCTTGCCGGGCGCCCCGGCATGGGTAAGTCGGCGCTGGCCACCAACATTGGCTTCAATATCGCCAAGGCGTTTGTCCCTCAAACCCAGAGCGATGGGTCGATCAAGGCGGCCAATGGCGGTCGCGTTGCCTTCTTCAGCCTTGAAATGTCGGCCGAGCAGCTTGCAACCCGTATTCTCGCCGAGCAGTCGGGTATCCCCTCGGAAGAAATCCGCCGCGGCAAGATCAATGAGGATGAGTTTGCGACCATCGTCCAGGTCAGCCAGGACATGACCACCATCCCATTCTACATCGACCAGACCGGCGGCATTTCGATTGCCCAGCTCGCCACACGTGCCCGCCGTCTCAAGCGGCAGAAGGGCATGGAACTCCTGA